>JALVNE010000345.1:0-8915 GCA_027026755.1 Sedimenticola sp.
CCTTGCTCGACGTCACGTCATATTAATTAGGAATTGATATGATGCTTCGTCGAGATTTATTGGCCATCAAGACCCAAGCGACGGAGCACCCACACAAATTACCTGATCTACTTGTTAAAGAGCTTGCCGGGTTACCCCAGCGCAGACCGCGAATTATAGCGGCTGCTTTGCGATGCTGTCAACAACCAATTTTCGTTGTCTTTCGGCATCCCCCGACAACATTTCGTTGCGAGGCGGCGTATTATACGGCGATGATTCCTGCCGTCAACCCCTGGTCGAAAATTTTTTCGTTTCGGGAACCACCCGCTTGCCTTTCAGGCTGTCGGGGCGGCGCATTATACGGCAGTATCTGCTGCCGTCAAGCCCTTGGAAAAACTTTTTCTCCCGGGGCCTGCGCCTGTTTTCCCGGCGCCTGCGGAAGCTGTTTTCACCCTGGAAACCAGCGTGACGCAGCCTGTCGGGAGGGCGCATTATAGGGACTTGTTTCCCTGCGTCAAGCTTTTCCCGAAAATATTTTCAGGAAAGGATCTTCACCCTGGCGAAACGCCGTTTTCCCACCTGAGCGATGACCTCCGAGCCTGGGGGTAAAACCCTGTTCCGCTCTTCCACCCGCTCACCATCCAGGCGCACCGCGCCCTGCTTGATCATGCGGTAGGCTTCCGATGTGCTGCTCACCAGCCCGGCCTCCTTGAGCATGTTGGCAATGGGCAGGCCGTCTTCTCCGCTGGCCTGCAGTTCCACCTCCGGCATGTCCTCGGGCATGGCGCCCTTGCGGAAGCGGTCGATGAAGGCCTGCTTGGCCTTTTCCGCGGCCGCCTGGTCATGGAAACGCGCCACGATCTCCTCGCCCAGCAGGAATTTGATGTCGCGGGGATTCATGCCCTCATCGATCTGCCGGCGGAAGCCCTCTATCTCTGACATGGGGCGGAAACTCAACAATTCAAAGTAGCGCCACATGAGATCATCGGAAATGGACATGATCTTGCCGAACATTTCCTCGGGAGCATCGGTGATCCCTATGTAGTTGTTCAGGGACTTGGACATTTTCTGTACGCCATCCAGCCCTTCGAGTATGGGCATGGTCAGTACCACCTGGGGCTCCTGCCCATAGGCTTCCTGCAGCTGGCGGCCGACCAGCAGGTTGAACTTCTGGTCGGTGCCACCCAGCTCCACGTCGGCCTTCATGGCAACGGAGTCATAACCCTGCACCAGGGGATAGAGAAATTCATGGATGGCAATGGGCTGCCCGCTCTTGTAGCGCTTGTTGAAATCATCCCGTTCCAGCATTCTGGCCACCGTGTGTTTGGCGGCCAGGCCGATGAGATCGGCTGCCGTCATTTCTCCCATCCAGCTGGAATTGAACAGCACCAGGGTCTTTTCGGGGTCGAGGATCTTGTAGATCTGCTCCTCGTAGCTCTTGGCATTTTCCAGCACCTGGTCCCGGGTCAGGGGCGGCCGGGTGGCGCTTTTTCCTGTGGGGTCACCGATCATGCCGGTGAAATCACCAATGAGGAACATGACTTCGTGACCAAGATCCTGGAACTGGCGCATTTTGTTGATGAGCACCGTATGCCCCAGGTGCAGGTCCGGGGCTGTCGGGTCGAAGCCCGCCTTCACCCGCAGGGGCCTGCCCTGCTCGAGCTTGCTCACCAGCTCCTTTTCCACCAGTATCTCGTCCGCGCCGCGGCGTATCAGCTCCAGTGATTCTTCGACTGAAGGCATATTCGACTCCCAGGTAATTCCAATCAGGAACGGAAATGTAACAAACTTTGGGCAAAAGCTCCCGCCACAAACGGCTTAATTCCGCAATATCCGGGTTTTCATGGCATAATTCCCGCTCATCATGGAACTTGGCGGCGGAAACCGTGGTCTGCTGTCGGTAATAGCAAAGATTTTACGACCAGAATTTGCCTGGTAGGCCCCAATCCCTGACAGGAACCTCGATGCAAGACTATTTATTCAATTCCCGCAGGCAGGCCGCCCAGCGGCGCCGCATGATGCTGACTCGCCTGCTTCTGTTCCTGATCGTTGCCGGAGCAGCCGCATTTTTTGCTTATCGTTATCTGAACACCGGCATAACGGAGCATGACGACGCCCAGCAGGACGAGAGCCTTCTGCCCCTGCCGCCCGTCGATGAAACGCTCCCGGCGCAGTCCACCCAGTTGCCCACACCAAATGCCCCGGCCGCGGTGGTGGAGGAAAAGCGACTGGCGCAGGATACGGATGCCAAGGAAATCAAGAAGGAGGAAGCCGACAGCAGCTCAGTTCCCGAGGCGGCCACCGCAGACCCTGCTGCTCCGGCTTCCGACAAAGCAGATGAGCTGCGCTGGATCAGCCACAAGATTGCCAAGGGCGAGACTCTTGCCTCCATTTTCAAACAGCAGGGCTTGTCTCCCACCTTGCTGCACAACATCGTCAACAGCAGCGAAGCCGCAAAAGGCCTTGCACGTATCAACCCGGGCCAGGAGCTGCGTTTTGGTCTGGACGACAATGACCAGCTGCAGGAACTGGTGCTGCAGCGAAGCCCTGTTTCCAGCCTGCACATCAAGCGGGCGGAACATGGTTTCGATACCCGTGAAATCACCCGCGAGGTGGAAAAACGCTATGCTGCCACCACAGGCATCATCGAGTCCTCCCTGTTCGTGGACGGCCAGAAAGCAGGGCTCAGTGACACCCAGATCATGGAACTGGCGCAGATCTTCGGCTGGGACATCGATTTTGCCCTGGAGCTGCGCGAAGGTGATCAGTTCCATGTCATCTACGAAGAACAGTACCTGGACGGGGAAAAATATCGCAACGGCCCCATCGTGGCCGCCGAGTTCATCAACCGGGGCAAGGTCTACACCGCCATCCGCTACACTGATAAGGCAGGCGACACCGCCTACTATGATGCTGACGGCAACGCCAAGCGCCGGGCTTTCATTCGCACGCCGGTGAAATTCAGCCGCATCAGCTCCCGGTTCACACGCAAGCGCTGGCACCCGGTTCTCAAGAAATGGCGCTCCCACAAGGGCGTGGACTATGCTGCCCCCCGGGGCACGCCGGTAAAAGCCACCGGCAAGGGCAAAGTGGTGTTTCGGGGCAGGAAGGGCGGCTACGGCAATGTCATATTCCTGCGGCATGGCGGCAAGTACACCACGGTGTATGGTCATCTGTCCCGCTTCGCCAAAGGCCTGAAAAGAGGCCAGAGCGTGAAGCAGGGACAGATCATCGGCTATGTGGGCAGCACCGGCCTGGCCACAGGGCCCCATCTGCACTACGAGTTCCGGGTGCACGGCAAGCACCAGAACCCCTTGACCGTCAAATTGCCAAAATCCATACGCCTGCCGAAAAACGAGCTGGAGAGATTCAAGAAGATCACCCAGCCCCTGCTGGCCCAGCTCGACGAGCTGCGCGCCAAGTCCATGGTGGCTTCCGCAAAATAGGCCATGGCCAGCATGGGCTATTACATCGGCCTGATGTCGGGCACCAGCATGGACGGCATCGATGCTGCCCTGGTGGAGATCGGCGCCGGCAGGACAAGGCTGTTGCAGGCTATCTCCCATTCCTGGCCCCAGACGCTTCAGTCCCGTTTGCGCCGTCAGGCGTCCAGCGAGGCCTGCACTCTGCGTGAGTATGGAGAGCTGGATCATCTCTGCGGGCAAGAGTTTGCCCGTGCCGCCCTCAGACTGATGGATGCTTCGGGCCTGAACGCCGACCGGATTCGCGCCATCGGCAGCCATGGGCAGACCATCCACCATCGCCCGCAGGCTCCCGCGCCTTTCAGCCTGCAGATCGGCGACCCCAACATCATCGCGGAAGAAACCGGCGTCACAGTGGTTGCCGACTTCCGCCGCCGGGACATGGCAGCCGGCGGCCAGGGCGCTCCCCTGGTGCCAGCCTTCCACCAGGCGGTCTTTCAGCATCCGACGAGAAACAGAGTCATACTGAACATCGGCGGCATCGCAAACATCACCATGCTGCCAGCTTCCGGGCAGCCCGCAACAGGCTTCGATACAGGCCCGGGCAACTGCCTGATGGATCTGTGGTGCGCCAGGAAATGCGGCCTTCCCTATGACCGCAACGGTGACTGGGCCGCCCAGGGTGCCCCGGATGCTGGGCTGGTGCAGACATTGCTGGACGACGCCTATTTTCAGCTGCCTCCTCCCAAGAGCACGGGCACCGAATATTTTGGCCCGGAATGGCTGGAAGGAAAGCTGAAGTATCACCCCGGTCTGTCGGACGAGGATGTCCAGGCCAGCCTGCTGGACCTTACCGCATCCTCCATCAGAGAGGCCATCGCGCGCTGGGCGCCGGCTGCCGAGGAAATACTGGTATGTGGAGGCGGCGCCCACAACCAAGCCCTGCTGCACAGGCTGTCCAGCCTGGCCTCGCCCATCCCGCTCATGTCAACGGGCGATGTCCGCGATGGTCTGGATCCGGACTGGGTGGAGGCGGCAGCCTTTGCCTGGCTGGCCCGACAGGCCCTTGAAGGCATTCCCGGAAACCTGCCCACGGTGACAGGCGCCAGGCATCCCGTGATCCTGGGCGGCGTCTATCCAGCCCGGAACCACGGCGATCACTGACAGCCTCCCCGGAGGCCCGATTTCCCGTACCCCGTTCGGGAGAGTCTATACTGCAAATCATGTATCGGCTCCGTCCACCATTCCTGTTCCTTGCCGCAGTCATCTGCCTGCTGTCGCTTGGCGCCGCAGCTACCGCACAGGCCAACCATGAAGTACTGCGTTACAAGAGCATGTCCTTTTTCAGGATTTCCATCAAAGAAGGATTGTCCCAGGTAAGCGGAAACAGTATTCTGCAGGATCGTACAGGCTATATCTGGATTGGTACTCAGGACGGTCTGAACCGCTATGACGGTCACGATGTGCGTGTATTCAGGCACGACAGGGAGGACCCCCAATCCCTGGGGCGCGACTTCGTCAACGTGCTGGCGGAAGACGCCCGGGGACATCTGTGGATAGGCACCCGGGGAAACGGCCTGGACGAATATGACCCTCTCTTGGACAGATTCCATCACTATCTCCAGACGAAGAAAGGGGATGGCAAGAGTGCTGCCGATATACGCGCGCTGGAAATCGTGAAAGACAGGGTTCTGATCGGTACCCTGCAGGGCTTGTTTGCTCTCGATCTGAATACCAGGCAAATACGGCCCATCCCCCTGACGGACACTGCCTCCGGCGCCCCAACCATCCACGACCTGCTGAGTTTGCCCGATGGACGCATCCTGGTTGCCAGCAGCAGCGGCCTGCACCAACTCGACCTTGAAACAGGCAAATCCAGGCCCGCTCTTGCCCCTATCATGAAAAGCTATCCCGGAGGCGTGAGATCAGTGTTTCTGGACAGTCAGCACCGCCTCTGGGTGGCCACCCATGACCAGGGGGTGTTGCTCATCGATACCATCACGGAGACATTGGTCCGGCATTTCCGGCACGAGATCGGAA
Organism: Sedimenticola sp.; assembly: GCA_027026755.1. Lineage (GTDB taxonomy): Bacteria > Pseudomonadota > Gammaproteobacteria > Chromatiales > Chromatiaceae > Thiolapillus. The sequence goes on from JALVNE010000345.1 coordinate 5,442, forward strand.
ATCCGGACGCTCTGACCTTCCTCAGCGCCAACACTTTTGCCGAAGATGCCCAGAAGAACATCTGGATAGGCACGGAGGGAGGCCTGAACCTCTATCTGGATCACAGCAGCAGCCTGATACGCATCGCCGATTCCCGGCTGCGACCGGAAGGGCTTGCCGACCATACCATCCGCAGTCTGTACACGGATCCGAACGGCACGCTGTGGCTGGGCACCCATGTGGGCGGTATCAACCATGTGACGCCCCATCTGGTCCGTTTTGGCAAGGAAAACCCCTCCCGCTACATGAAATCCCTGGACAGGCGCATCCTGGGAATGGCCATCACCCCTGACGGGGATATGTTCATCGGCACGGAAGAGGGCCTGGTGCGGCGCCGTGCAGGGGAAGCAGACTTCGAGCCAGTCCCCGTGGCCGACCAGCCTGCTGCCGCCACCCGCTCAGCCGTATACGGCGTATATGCCGCACGGGACGGAACCGTATGGACAGGCAGCGCCACAGGACTGCGCCGACTGGCGCCTGGAGAGGAAACGCTTGGCCCCACGGAGGTCGATTCCCCCTATTTTTTCGTTTCCATTCTTGAGGATGAGGACGGCTTCCTCTGGCTGGGCCGCCCGAGGGAGCTGCTCAAGTATGACCCCGTGAACAGGAAGATCGTCGCCCATCTGAACATTCCTCACGTCTATGGCCTGTTGCTCCTGGATTCCGGCAAACTCCTCGTGGGCGGTCTGGGCGCCATCCATGTGGTGGACACTGCCTCTGCCCGCATACTTTCCAGCCTGGAGGGCAGCACTCATGGATTCAACACCATCACCTACCTGTTTCGCTCCAGCCAGGGGGACATTTGGGCCGGCACCCAGGGCGATGGCCTGTTCCACCTGGAACTGCCCCCGGACCTGAACCTCCCCGGCAGCAAGCTCACTTTCTTCACCACCCGCGAAGGCCTGCTTTCCAACGCCATCGGCGCCATTCAGGAATCCCGTGATGGCAATCTCTGGATAAGCACCATCAACAGCATCAGTCGCCTGGATCCGCGCACCGGGGACATCCGCAATTTCGACGCCAGGGACGGCGCCTTCTCCGAAGGATATTTCATCGGATCAGGCACCCGGGACAAGGAGGGAACCATCTATTTTGGCGGAACCGTGGGACTGACCTTCTTCTCACCTGAATGGATCACCAGCGACCCTTCCCGGCCCAGGATCATATTCACCGAGCTGCGCCTGGACAACCAGACAGTCGAAGCCGGCGGGGAAGACAGCCCTTTGAAGTATCCCCTGGCCTACAGCCGACGCTTGGTGATAGCGCCGAAATGGTCCAGCATCAGCCTGTCTTTCAGCAGCGACAATTTTGCTTCTCCCTCGTCCCAGCGCTACGCCTACCGCATGCTGGGGGCGGAGGAAACCTGGACGGAAACCGACGCCGACAACCGGTTTGCCAGTTATACCAACCTGGCACCGGGCAACTACAGGTTCCAGGTGAAGGCCACCAACCTCGACGGGCAGTGGAGCGACCGTCCGGGGGAAATCAGCATCACCGTGCTCCCCACTTGGTACCAGACCCCCTGGGCTTGGCTGCTCTTCCTGCTTGCTTTCGGCAGTGCCCTCTATATCTTCGTTCGCTGGCGCATGGCGGGCCTGGTGAGGCGCAATATCGAACTGGAGAAGCGGGTGAGCGAAAGAACCCAGGCCCTGACGGACGCCAATCGGAAACTCAGCCACCTGGCCCGCACCGATGCCCTCACGGGGTTGCTCAACCGGCGCGCATTCACGGAATTGTTTCCGGGCAACGACGTTTCCCGGCAAAACCGGGGAAGCGGCAGTCTGGCCCTGCTGGACATAGACCTGTTCAAGCAGTTCAACGACCAGTATGGTCATGACTGCGGTGATGCCGTACTCCGGGAACTGGCCAGGCTGCTACGGGAAAACCTGCGCCAGAAAGATGTGGTTGCCCGTTGGGGCGGCGAAGAATTCATCATTCTGCTCCCGGACACAGACCTGGAATCCGCGGCGGAAATCATGGAACGACTGCGTCAGTCCGTGGCTTTCCATGAATTCAGATGGAAAGAAAGGACATTGCGGATAACCATCACCGCGGGGCTTGGAAAATGTGTGGGAACAAACCTGGATGCGTCCCTGCAGCCCGTGGACAGAGCCCTTTTCCTGGGGAAGGAAAAAGGCAGAAACCGCTTAGTCATCGCGCCAGCGTGATCACGCTGCTTGAGGCGGCAAAGGTCGTCAGATCGAGAAGGAAGAACCGCAGCCGCAGGTCGTGGTGGCATTCGGATTGCGCACGACGAACTGGGCGCCCTGCAAACCTTCCACGTAGTCCACTTCCGCTCCTTCCAGATATTGCATGCTCATGGGGTCGACTACGAGCGTCACACCATCAGTAACCACGACCTCATCACCTTCATTGATTTCTTCATCGAAAGAAAAGCCATACTGAAATCCAGAGCAACCGCCTCCCTGGATATAGACGCGCAACTTCAGATTGGGATTGCCCTCATCCTTTATCATGCCACCCACCTTCTTGGCCGCTGCGGGTGTAAAGGTGATCAGGGTACTGGAAGTTTCTGACTGTTCTGACATCTTGGCTCCTTCTGGCATATTTGCTCGATACGAATGATTGCGAATATTATCGAATCACCCAGTAAAACTATCAAGTAATATCGACCCGGAAACCAATTTACTAACCCGCACCAATATAGATGACGCTCAACCGTGATGCACTGTTCGCCAGCAAGGCATAAGGGGTCGGAGTCAAATTCCACCCAACTGTTACAAGGAACGGGATCAAACTGTTCCATGCCATCGGATCTTCCCAATAGCCTCCCTATTTGACTCCGACTCCGACCACCCTGGCAACCACGCCAGCCAGAAGCAGGCTCAACAGCATCAGCAGCCAGACCGACAGTGTGGGTATGGGCTCGGGATTTCCGCCAATAGCCACCTGTACATCCCCGATGTCATCTTCATCGGGATCCTGGTTATTGGGCGTGGAATCTATATCGGCTTCATTGGCGTCTGTCACCTCCGCAATGTTCCGATGATCCCCGCTGCCACGTAATGTTGCATCGAAGCTTAGGGATTGGCTTGCACCCGCAGCGATGCTCAGCCCGCTCCACACCACTGTGTTACCGGACAGAGTGCCGCCATTACTGATATTGGTGATGCCTTCAAAGCCATCCGGCACAGGGTCCGTCACCTCTACGCCCGTTGCGTTCCCGGGGCCGGCATTGGAAACCGTCAGCGTGAAAGTAACCACATCTCCGGCATGATAGACCGGACCACCCGACACCGTCTTGGTCAGGTCGAGATCAATGAGCGCGCCTGGAACCACCACCGCGGTGTCCTGATCATCCTCGTTCGGATCATCGTTGTTCGGCGTCGAATCCACATCATGCTCATTGGCCGCCGTCACCTGGGCGCTGTTGGTGTAGTTGCCACTGGCCTGGATCACTGCCTGGAAGCTCAG
>JALVNE010000345.1:9015-25790 GCA_027026755.1 Sedimenticola sp.
TGTCCTGATCATCCTCGTTCGGATCATCGTTGTTCGGCGTCGAATCCACATCATGCTCATTGGCCGCCGTCACCTGGGCGCTGTTGGTGTAGTTGCCACTGGCCTGGATCACTGCCTGGAAGCTCAGATCCACCGATCCACCGTTGGCAATGCTCAGCCCGCTCCAGGTGATGGTGCTGCCACTGAGGCTGCCACCATTGCTGATGTTCGAAATGTTGGCGTAGCCGTTGGGAACCGCATCCTGTATCGTCACGCCGGTGGCATTGCTCGGACCGTTGTTGGCCACATGGATGGTGAAGGTCACGGTGTCGCCCACATTGTAGGGGCCGCTACTGACCGTCTTGGCCAGTTCCAGATCGATCACCGCATTCGGCGTAACCACAGCATTGTCCTGATCATCCTCGTTCGGATCATCGTTGTTCGGCGTCGAATCCACATCATGCTCATTGGCCGCCGTCACCTGGGCGCTGTTGGTGTAGTTGCCACTGGCCTGGATCACTGCCTGGAAGCTCAGATCCACCGATCCACCGTTGGCAATGCTCAGCCCGCTCCAGGTGATGGTGCTGCCACTGAGGCTGCCACCATTGCTGATGTTCGAAATGTTGGCGTAGCCGTTGGGAACCGCATCCTGTATCGTCACGCCGGTGGCATTGCTCGGACCGTTGTTGGCCACATGGATGGTGAAGGTCACGGTGTCGCCCACATTGTAGGGGCCGCTACTGACCGTCTTGGCCAGTTCCAGATCGATCACCGCATTCGGCGTAACCACAGCATTGTCCTGATCATCCTCGTTCGGATCATCGTTGTTCGGCGTCGAATCCACATCATGCTCATTGGCCGCCGTCACCTGGGCGCTGTTGGTGTAGTTGCCACTGGCCTGAATCACCGCCTGGAAGCTCAGGTTCATCGAGGCGCCTGCGACAACACTGAGGTTGCTCCAGGTGATGGTGCTGCCGCTGAGACTGCCGCCATTGCTGATGGCGCCGATGTTGGCATAGCCATTGGGCACCGCATCCTGCACCGATACACCCGTGGCATCACTGGGCCCCCGGTTACTGAGGGTCAAAGTAAAGGTCACCGTATCACCCACGTTGTATGGGCCGGCGCTGACCGCCTTGGCCAGTTCCAGATCGATGACGGGACTGGGTGACACCGAAACACTGCTCTGGTCGTCCTCAGTCGGATCATTGTTGTTCGGCGTGGAATCGAAATCATGCTCATTGGCCGCCGTCACCTGGGCGCTGTTGGTGTAGTTGCCACTGGCCTGAACCACCGCCTGGAAGCTCAGGTTCATCGAGGCGCCTGCGACAACACTGAGGTTGCTCCAGGTGATGGTGCTGCCGCTGAGACTGCCGCCATTGCTGATGGCGCTGATGTTGGCATAGCCATTGGGCACCGCGTCCTGCACCGATACACCCGTGGCATCACTGGGTCCCCGGTTACTGAGGGTCAAAGTAAAGGTCACCGTATCGCCCACATTGTAAGGACCGGCACTAACTGCCTTGACCAGTTCCAGGTCGATGAGGGGCTGGTTCGTATCAAGAAAATCATTGTCCGTGGAAACGCCTGAACTGCCAAGCGTGACGGAAATGCTGTTATCGTTACCCCCATCTGCATCCTGGGTGGACAGATAGCCGGAGGGATCGGTTTCCTTTACCGTGTAGTTCCCCACCGGCAGGCCGGTGAAACTGTAGGTTCCATCGGCAGCCGTGGTCGTGGTCGCCACCACATTGCCATTACTGTCGTACAGCGTAATGATCACGCCGGCAATTCCGGTGTCCGCGTCCGTCAGGTCGCCATCCTGATCAGCATCAAGACGCACCTGGCCGCTGATAATCCCCTGCAGCTTGAAGCGGTAATCTTCCACTTCACCCGTGGAGCCTTCTTCATCCCCCAGTGTGCTGTTCTCGTTGAATACATCATCGGAAGGTCCGTCACCGCCGTTCACGCTGTAACGGAAACGTGCGTAGGTGGTGCCCGAAAAACTGGTGGGCATTGTGACGGTGAGAGAAATCGCTGTGCCCGCAGTGCCCTGCACATCCGTTGCAATTTGTTCACCGGCGTCATTGAAGTCGCCATCGCCGTTGAAATCGATCCAGGCATTGAGATAACCGGTTCCCGCCGGCAAATCAGAACCCGGCATCACATCGATGGTAACCGTATCGCCAATGGCCAGAGTATGTCCCTGCAAGGTCACGCCACCGATGGTGACGCCATCATCATCATCCCCCGGATCAGTGTCCGCATCATTGCGGTCGCCCAGTGCATCTGTCGAAGCCTGGGCGGCGATAAAGTCATCGTTATCCACAATAGTGCCAAGATAGGCCGGGTTATCATTCACTTGGAACACCGGCATACGATGAGCCGCATAACCATAACTTGCAGGCGCATCGCCAAAATCAGAACGGGCGCCGCCATTGCAACTCACAGATTCAGCATCAGCCGAACCGCCAAATGTTGCCGCTGTCTGCATATTCCCGTTGGCGAGATCAATGGAAAATATTTCGCGCCCCAGACCACCCTTGTCCTCATTTTCCAGATACAGCAGGCTATCACCAGCATACGCCAAGCCTTCCCCATCCACCCCCAGCTGGGCTTCGGCAACAAAGGTCAATACACCCGAGGTCATATCAATCCGATACACATCAACATTATTATTGCTACCCCCCGTCGCAGCCTGGTCGTCCGAGCCATAGAAGGTATCCGTCCGGAAATCGTATGCCAGGGCCGTAATGGCCAGACCCTGTACATCGATGGAATTACCGATCTGAGTCCAGTCATCCGCGGTTCCCAGCATGTCATCCGGTCCATCCGGGTCGAATGCGCGAATCTGGTTGCTGGACCTACCACTGGTTCCCTCTCCCACGGCAACGTACAGAACATCCTTTCCATTGGGGTCATTGTAATCGGTCTTGAAAGTGGCACCTTCGACAGCGCGCCGTCCCGACTCGATGATATCGTCCTTGATTTTGGTGGCTGCGCCGGTAAGGGTATCGATTTCATACAAATCACAGGGGCCCTCATTGTCCGACAAACATTGGAAGGTGTAGAGCTTACGGTTCGCGGGCCGGTAAGCGGAGCCTTCCGCATTGAAGCCAGACACGCTGTTACCATTGACATCTGTGATCGCACCGCTGAGGGTAATGATGGTGGACCCCGGCACAGGCGTCGCGCCGGGATTGGGTACCATGAACCAGACCTCACCCACGCCCTCATCATTTACCCCGTAACAATAGGGCAATCCAGCCGAAACATTTCCCGCATGAATGCCGGACAGCATGGCGCCCGCAACGGCAATAAACCGGAAAGAAAGAGGCATGCCCAACATCCATCTGCTGCCTATATTTTTGTTCCTGCGGCGATTTTTCACCTTTGAACGGATCATGTGCTCACCCCTCATTAATTGTCTTGATGGGATATGAATTATGGGGATCTCGAATTTTTCAAGCTGCTCTTATGTGCTTTACAACAAATGTCGCACTGCCAAACGGCCGCGTAAGGTATGACAATGCCCCCAAAGCTTCAAGGACAACGCGGGGAAAATGAGGATTTTAACCGAAAATTTACCTGTTATAGCCTTAAAATAGGTATGACCTATACCCGATGTGTTTCCGCTCGCAACTGCGGTGACGGGTACTCCGGGAACTGGCCAGGCTGCTGCGGGAAAACCTGCGCCATTAAAGATGTGGTTGCCCGTTGGGGCGGCGAAGAATTCATCATCCTGCTCCCGGACACAGACCTGGAATCCGCGGCGGAAATCATGGAACGACTGCGTCAGTCCGTGGCTTCAGTAAATCTATCAAGAATTATCGAAGCGGCAGAAAAAACGGCTCGATAGGCAGCACGCCGGCCTGCTGCCGGGCGCCCATCCCTTGTCAGACGGGGTCGGAACCAATGGGCTGATGCCGGATGGGGTCGATGTTTTGGGACAGCCTGATTGCATTCCCTGCAATGGCGCCGGGATGATTTCAATGCCCTCCGTGCGCCTCGAGCAGGGATACCATCTGCGCATGCCCCCGCCTGGACGCCCATTCCAGCGCTGTCAATCCCTGAGTGTGCTCACGATGGTTGATATCCGCCCCCTCGGCAATGAGCAGCTTCACGATCTCGGCATGATTGTTGGACGCCGCCAGCATCAGCGCCGTGTACCCACCCTGATCCTCGGCGTCGATGACGGCACCATGCTCGACCAGACGTCTGACCACATCCACATGGCCGTTCAACGCGGCTTTCATCAGGGGTGTCCAGCTGCAGTGATCACGCGGATCCACAGCGGTCTTGTCTGCCAGCAGCTCATCGACCTTATCCAGATCGCCACGTTCAGCCGCAGTAACGAGCGCCGGAGCAGCGGGTTCAGGCGCTTCGCGGCAGGGACAAAAAGCGTACAGCAGAGGAAGAACAAAAAGAATCAGATAGAAGAACCAGCGCATTCGATCATGATCCCACTACCGGCCCGGGATACACAATGATATTACGCAGTATCGGAAGCCCCGTCCGAACCGGACGCCACCTTGCATGTCTGGCTGATGTCGTCATTGTGAACCAGCTGACCATTCACCTGGGCGCCCATGGCCATTTCGAGCAACTGGTAATGCAGATTGCCGGTCACCCGGGCGCCGGACGCCAGTTCCGCGCGCTCACAGGCAAACACCTCGCCGATGATGGCGCCATCGAGTATGAGATTCTCGACTTTCACGTCGCCCTCCACGCGTCCTCCCTTACTGATCACCAGGGTGGAGCGGGTATCCGGAAGTCCGGTTACATTTCCCCGGACTATACCGTCCACATGCATTCCGGCAGAAAAACTGACATCGCCATCGATCTCGGTTTCCGCCCCCACCACTGTAACGATGGCAGGCAACTTGAGCTTCTTTACTGTAGCCATATCATTCCTCCTGATGCTGAACGCCGGGTGGTATCTCAGGCCGGGGGGCGAGTGCATCTTTCCAGGTGAAACGCTTGCTCATCTTTTTCAGTTCCTTGTTGCGCGGCAGAAATTCGATGAGCAGGCTTTCCGGCTTGAAGCCTTCAGGCAGGGCGATCTCACCGGATACATCCTGGTAGTTGGAGAACTCCAGCTTGAGCACTTTCTCTCCATCTGCAGAAAACTCTGACCGGTCCAGGCGCTTGCGTTTGCCCTTGAGTTTGCCGGATACCTTCATGAGCAATTTGCCCTTGGTCACGTCCACCTTCTCCAGCACCTGCACCAGGGTAAAGGCATAGCGATAACGGCCCGGCTCATCCAGGGGCTGCAGCAGCAGGTTCCGGACATACAAAGACCCATTCTCGCCCGATATCAGACTGCGCAACATCTTCACATCGGATTTCAGCGCTGCGTTTTCTTTTTCGATCCCGGCGAGCTGCTCCTGCAAGGCCCGGCTGGCATTCACCTCGATCTCTGCCTGCCGCCGGTAACGCACCGCCTCCGCGCGTGCCTCCTTCAGCGCCGCATTGCTCTGCTCCAGTTCCTGTTTCAGGCGGGACAGCTCCTCGCTGGACTGTGTTTCCAGGAATCCGCCCTGCCGTACACCAAAACTATAGGCCTGCCAACCAATGCCCGCCAGCAGCGCGAGCAGAAGCAGCAGCTGCCAGCGTGAACCATACTCGTGCCCGGGCACAATGCGCGGCGACCTGATCCGCTTGGGCTTCACCCTGCCTGACATGACGGTTCTCAAGGCAGCAGCCCCACCAGATCCAATCCCTGGCGCTCGTCCAGGCCGAACATGAGATTCATGTTCTGCACCGCCTGACCTGCCGCGCCCTTGACCAGATTGTCGATGACGGAAAGAATCACCACCATGTCTCCGCCCTGGGGACGATGCAGGGCGATGCGGCAAGTGTTTCCGCCACGCACGGAACGGGTTTCGGGATGGGAGCCCGCAGGCATGACATCCACGAAAGGCTCGTCGGCATAAGCCTGCTCATAGAGCGCCTGCAGATCTGCATCCCCCTTCACCCGCGCATACAGGGTGGCATGGATGCCGCGGATCATGGGCAGCAGGTGCGGCACGAAGGTCAGGGAAACCTCCTGCCCCAGGGCCCGGGCCAGATTCTGGTGGATCTCCGGCTGGTGCCTGTGGCCGGGAACTGCATAGGCCTTGAAGCTCTCCCCGGTTTCGGCCATGAGCATGGCGGTATTGGCGCCCCGCCCCGCCCCGCTGACACCGGACTTGCAATCGGCTACCAGGGCATCCAACTGCGCAGCCCCGGTCCTGAGCAGGGGCAGAAAACCCAGGGTGACCGCCGTGGGATAGCAGCCGGGATTGGCCACCAGCTGCGCCTTGGCTATCTCCTCCCGGAACAGCTCCGGCAGACCATACACGGCCTGGGGCACCAGTTCCGGGCAGGCATGCTCCATGCCATACCACTGCTGCCAGACCCTCAGATCCTGGATGCGGAAATCCGCCGCCAGGTCGATGACCCGCACACCAGCCGCCAGCAGGGCCGGCGTCTGTTTCATGGCAATGCCGTTGGGGGTGGCGAAGAACACCAGGTCGCACTGCTTCAGGGCGGCTTCGTCCGGCTCGGTGAAACACAGATCGGTATAACCCCGCAGGTTGGGATACATATCCGCCACGGCGCGCCCCGCCTCCGAGCGGGAGGTAATCACGGCCAGCTCCACGCCGGGATGACGCACGAGCAGCCTGAGCAGCTCCACGCCCGTGTATCCCGTGCCGCCAACAATACCGATCTTGACCATTTCTTCTTCCAATCAGTCCGGGGAAAGGGCATATTCTACAACATGTTGCTTCACGCCTACTGATCGAGTCTCAGATGGAGTCACAAACCCTGGAAACCATTGCCCTGATGCTGGGCGCCGGCTGGGCTTCCGGCATCAACCTCTATGCCGCCATGCTGGTGCTGGGCTGGATGAACATGAGCGGCCAGATCCATCTGCCGCCGGGCCTGGACAGCCTGAGCAACCCCATGGTCATGGGAGCGGCGGGCCTGATGTTCGTGGTGGAATTCTTCGCAGACAAGGTTCCCGGCCTGGATAGCCTCTGGGATGCCCTGCATACCTTCATCCGCATTCCCGCCGGGGCGCTCATGGCCGCCGGCGCGGCACAGGGCCTGGACATGGGCAGCGCCGGCGAACTGCTGGGGCTGATACTGGGCGGCGGCCTGGCCACCACCAGCCATGTGAGCAAGGCCAGCACCCGGGCACTCATCAACACCTCACCGGAACCCGTGAGCAACTGGACGGCCTCGGTCACCGAGGATCTGGCCGTGGTGGGGGGCCTGTGGACCGCCCTCAATCACCCCTGGCTGTTTGTCCTGCTGCTGATTCTCTTTATACTGCTGGCCGCCTGGCTGCTACCGAAGATCTGGCGCCTGCTCAAGGCGGCGGGCAGAACCCTGTCCGACTGGTTTCGAAAGACGCCGGCAGCCACCGACCCCGATCAACAACCCGGAGAATGACCCATGTCCCCATGGCCCTGGCTCAAGGCCCTGCATCTCATCTTCATGATCAGCTGGTTCGCCGGCCTGTTCTACCTGCCCCGCCTGTTCGTGCACCACGCCATGTCCCTGGATCAGCCGGCGCTGGATACGAAACTCAAGGAAATGGAGCGCAAGCTGTACTATTTCGTCACGCCCTGGATGTTGCTCACCCTGGTATTCGGCACTTGGATGCTCTTCGCCGGCGCCTGGGCGGCCTACGGGAGCATGATGTGGCTGCACATCAAGCTGCTATTGGTCGGCGTTCTGGTGGGCTACCATTTCTGGTGCGGCAAGCTGATGCGGGATTTTCGTGACGGCAGGAACCGCCATTCCCACAAATGGTACCGCTGGTTCAACGAATTTCCCCTGCTTCTGCTGGTGGCCATCGTGTTGCTGGCGGTGTTCAAGCCATTTTGATCTGGGTCAGTCTGCTCGTGGGCGATTGTCGGGCTGAAGCCCGACCTACATGACCCGAGGAATCCCCCTCACCCCAAGGAGGGTGTCGCAAAAGGCGACAACCGCCGCGATGCAGGGACGCATCGCCGTCGATCCGTGAACAGGGCCTGTGTAGGTCGGGCTTCAGCCCGACATGGGGCGCTGGACGGACAACAAAAAAGGCGCCGCAGCGCCTTTTTTGCTTCGGATGAAAAAACCTCAACCGCAGCCGCCACCGGTGTTGGAGCCACAGGTGCCGCAACCACCGCCCACGGGCTGGAGATTGTTGAACACGAAACGTGCATCGTCGCCATCATTGGCCACGAAATCGATTTCCACGCCTTTCAGGTAGCCCAGGGTGCCATTGTCCACGATGAGCTTGAAGCCCTCGTATTCGCGCACATTGTCTTCATCGCTGAGCTGATCGGTGAAGGTCATGCCAAAATTGACACCGCTGCAACCGCCCGGCGTGGCATAGACACGAACGCCCTCTATGGACTCTTCCACCTGTCCTGCCAGTTCCTGCATTTTCTGCTGGGCCGACTCGGTGAGAGTCAGATCATCGTCGCTGAGTTGGTTAACGTTTGCCGTCATGGGATATCACCTGCGTTCTATAAATAATAATGATGGCGAAATTCTAGCATGACCCTCCTCCCTTCATCCATGGGACTTATGAAGGATTTGTCCGGGGCAGCGAATATTCGAAATATTGAGAAATCAAAACCATGCTTGACGTAGGTCAATGTCCTTTTTCCCGGCACAGTTCACATTTAGCCTACGGCATTTACCGGGAATCCGGTGGTCGCATATTTTTCTCGCGAACCGGAAGGTTGACTTTCGGTTCAATTTACCAACTGTGGGGTAATCTGACATGTTTAAGACCAAACTCCGTACATCCGCATTGAGCATGGCCGTGGGGCTTGCCATTTCCGGTATGGCAACCACTGCCGGCGCCGCCAATCAGGCGCCCAAGATGACCGAAGCGGAATTCGAAAAAGGAAAAACCATCTATTTCCAGCGTTGCGCGGGCTGCCATGGCACCTTGCGCAAAGGCGCTACGGGCAAGAATCTGGAGCCCAAGAACACCATCAAGCTGGGCCAGAAGCGTCTGGAGAAGATCATCACCTACGGCACAGAAGGTGGCATGAACAACTTCGACGACATCCTTTCCAAGGATGAGATCACCCTGATGGCCAAGTACATCCAGCAGGAGCCGCCCATTCCGCCGGAGATGCCCCTCAAGCTCATGAAGGAGCGTCACAAGGTCTACGTGGATCCCAAGGATTATCCTACCAAGCCCCTGCATGGTCGTAACTGGAAGAACTTCTTCCTGGTCATCGAGCGTGACGTGGGCAAGATTGCCGTCATCGACGGCGACAAGAAAGAAATCGTCGCCCACATTCCCACCGGCTACGCAGTACACGTACTCAAGGCCGTCGAGCACCATAAAGGGATGCACGTGGACAATCCTGGCCGCTTCTGGTACGTCATGGGCCGTGACGGCATGATGACCAAGGTGGATCTGTGGCAGACACCTGACAAGATGAAGGTTGCTCAGACCCAGGTGGCCTATGACGCTCGTGACGTGGCCGTATCCGGCGACGGCAAGTATGTCATTGGTGGTGGTTATTGGCCGCCTCACTTCGTCATCCTCGACGCCCTGACCATGGAGCCCCTGAAAGTGGTTTCCGCCCGTGGCGTAAACGTGGATGGTGAGTTCGTCAACGAATCCCGTGTCGCCGCCGTATATGACACGCCCCTGGCACCCAGCTGGCTGGTTTCAATGAAGGAGCTGGGCCAGATGTGGCAGGTGGACTATTCCGACCTGGACAATCTGCAGGTCACCATGATCAATTCCGCCAAATACCTGCATGACGGGTTCTATGATCCCAGCGGCCGCTATTTCCAGATCGCCGCCAACGCGTCCAACAAGATGGTGGTCATCGACACCGTGGAGCGCAAGCTGGAAGCCATGATCGACGTGGACAAGAAGCCGCACCCCGGCCCCGGCGCCAACTGGGTCGATCCCAAGTGCGGTCCCGTAGGTGGCACCACCCACCTGGGTGTGGGCAAGGTCACCGTTTGGGGTAACGACCCCAAAGGTCATCCCGACCAGGCCTGGAAAATCTGCTACGAAGTGGAGACCGATGGTCCGGGCGTGTTCATCCGCACCCATCCCAAGTCTCAGTATGTCTGGGCTGACCAGACCAAGCATCCGGATCCCGAGGTACAGCAGTCCATCCAGGTCATCGACAAGAAGACCCGGGAGATCGTCAAGACCATCCGCCTGACCGAGAAGAAAGGCTATGCAGCCGTTCATATCGAGTTCAACGCGGACGGCACTGAGGTCTGGACTTCCGTCTGGAACCGCGCGGACTCCAAGAAGCCCAATGGCGAGATCATCATCTTCGACGCCAAGACGCTCAAGGAGAAAGCTCGCATCAAGGGCCTGTACGCGCCTACCGGCAAGTTCAATGTACACAACCGTGTGAATCACGTGACCTGATTCAGGCCGAATCAGTCGCGTAACAGCAAAAGGCGGGTATGGGCAGTGTTCATGCCCGCCTTTTTTCACCACCCGGGCTGGATACCGGGGTTGACGGCAGGGACGTCCGGCGCCATTCCTTATCAACCGGTCTGTTGGCATTGCCATCGGAGTGAACCGTCATGACTGACAATACCAAACGCAAGCTGAGCTTCGGCGCAGCCTTCCTGTTTTTTATCCTCGGCATCATTTTCTGGGGCGGCTTTAACTGGGCCATGGAAAAAACCAATACCCTGGAGTTCTGCATCAGTTGTCACGAAATGAGAGACAACGTCTACCAGGAATACAAGCCGACCATCCATTATTCCAACCGCACCGGCGTACGGGCTACCTGTCCTGACTGTCATGTGCCCAAGGAATGGATATACAAAGTCATCCGCAAGATTCAGGCCAGCAACGAGCTATACCACCATTTCATCGTCAAGGACGTGGACACGCCGGAAAAATTCGACGCCAAGCGTCTCGAACTGGCCAAGCATGTCTGGAAAGCCATGAAGGAAACGGATTCCAGGGAATGCCGCAACTGCCACAATTTCGAATCCATGAATCCCAAGTTCCAGCGTCCCCGGGCGCGCAAGCAGCATCTGAACGCTTTCCAGACCGGTCAGACCTGCATCGACTGCCACAAGGGCATCGCCCACAAGAACGTGCGCAAGCTGCTCACCGACGAGGAACTGGAAAAACTCGAAGCCCCTTATCCCGCCTATGTGCGTGAAGTGCCTGAAATGTACAAGGCCGGCCTGAAGGAAGTCGAGGCCATGGAAGCCGAGAAGGCCGCCAAAGAGAAGGCCGAGAAAGAAAAGGCCCGCGCAGCCGCCAAGGCCGCCAAGGAGGCCGAGAAGAAGCGTATCGAGGCCGCCGTAGCCGCGGCACTGGCTGCACAGGCCGGCAGCACCGGCGGTGAAGCTGCTTCAGCCGCAACCGCCACTGCTGCCGCCAGCGGCGGTGAAGGCTTTGGCGTGGACTGGGGCAGTGCCCCCGAGCGGGAGATCACCCTGTTCTACCCGGGCCAGACCTCCATCGAATGGGTGCTCAATGGCCGTGACCATGGCGGCGCCCGCCCCTTCGACAAGGGGGGCGACCGCTGCGTCACTTGCCACGACAAGGAAACCGCCGACATGGGCAAGAAGATGGTCACCGGCGAAAAGGCCGAGGAGACGCCCATTCCCGGCAAGCGTGGCAGCATCCCCGTGAAGGTGCAGGCCGCTCATGATGCGGACAACCTCTACCTGCGCTTCGAGTGGGAAGACACGGATCATGTACCCGTGCCCTTCGTGGACGGCGGCAAGATGGACCCGGAAAATCCCATCAAGATTGCCATCATGCTGGCCACGGACGAGGTGGAATACGCCGACCGCGCCGGCTGCTGGGGCACCTGCCATCATGATGCCCGCAAGATGCCCCACGCTCCCGACCAGGCCACGCTGGATGGCAGCGAGGCGGCCAAGGTCATCGATCTGAAGAATGGCGTGACCAAGTATCTCAAGGAAAGCCGCACCAAGATCGAGGTCAAGGGCCGCCGGGGCAAGAAGCGCGGGGGGTGGGACAAGCTCAAGAGCCCCGAGGAGATTGCCGAACTGCTAAAGAGCAGCAGGTTCATGGATCTCATGCGCTACAAGTCCGGCAAGGGTGAAACCGAGAACGGTTACATTCTCGAGCAGCGCCACATGAGCGGCGGCGGTGAATTCCTGGCCAATGGCCGCAAAGAGGGCAATACCTGGATCGTCGAAATGAAGCGCGCTCTGAAGACCGGCAAGCCGGGCGACATCGACATTGAGCCTGGCAAGTTGTACAACTTTGGCTTCGCCATTCACGACGATTACGCCAACGGTCGCTTCCACCATGTCTCTCTGGGCTACAAGCTCGGGCTGGACAACGGAGAAGCCGAAATCAACGCCACCGGTAAATAAGCCACCAGGCCTTCGGGCGTTGCCGGGCCGGCAGGCATGTGCCTGTCGGCCCTATTTCATGTCCGCAGGTGTAGAATGACGCTTCAGGTACAAGTACATAACCGGTGACTGGAGGAATCCACCTATGAAGAACACAGCAGCCAAAATTCTGTTTCCCATCATCCTGTTGCTCCTTGGTGGCCTGGCCACGGCAGCAGAACCCGGTACAACCCAGGTGGACATCATCAAGTTCAAGTTCACGCCAGCGGAAATCACCATTCACAAGGGTGACAAAGTCGTCTGGACCAACAAGGAAAAGCGCCAGTACCACAGCGTCTGGTTCGAGGCCCTGGGAGAACCGGAACCGGATTACCTGTTTCCCGGCGACAGCTATGAGCGGGAATTTCCGGAAGCCGGGGATTTTCCCTACCGTTGCGGCCCACATCCGGAAATGACCGGGGTGGTTCACGTGAAGTAGGACAATGGCGAAACAAAAAAGCCGCCCTTTCTGGCCAGAAACAGAAGGCGGATGATTTGACCTCTATCAATGTTGGGCTCCCGGCCTGACGGTACATTGAACCTCAATCCAATGGCCTGGAACCGCCCCACTGATGAACCTGTTTCGACTGACCATGCTGGCGGCCTTCGCGCTCGGAATCAGCGCGGTGGCCTGCGCCAACGCCGGGCCCGGCAGCCAGCGGCAGGCTGAGATCCTTTACCTGCTGCACCACGACTGCGGTTCCTGCCACGGCATGCGCCTGGAAGGGGGCTTGGGACCGCCATTGACGCCGTCGGCCCTGAGCCGCCTCAACAACGAACAGATCATTGCCACCATTCTGCACGGCCGGCCGGGAACCCCTATGCCGCCCTGGCGGCCTTTCCTCTCCCCGGAGGAAGCCCGCTGGCTGGCCGCAAAACTGAGGCAGGGGGTAACGCAGTGAGGCGCCTGCTACTGATCCTGTTGCTGTCCCTGCAGAGCCTGGCCCAGGCGGAATGCCTGACCCGGGGCACCGGCGACATGGGCGTTATTGTAGAGCGCGCCAGCGGCGGCGTTCTGATCATCGATACCACCGCCCACAAGGTATTGTCGCGCATCGAAGGCCTTGGGGATCTGTCCCACGCTTCCGTGGTCTATTCCCGGGATGAGCGTTACGCCTATGTGTTCGGCCGGGATGGCGGCCTGACCAAGGTCGATATCCTGTGCGGAATAATCGTCAAGCGCATCATGCAAGGCGGCAACAGCATTGGCGGCGCCATCTCCCAGGATGGCAAACTGGTGGCCGTATCCAACTACAAGCCCGGAGGGGTAAAAGTCTTCTCATCCGACGACTTGTCCCTGGTGGCGGACATCCCCGCCACGCCTTTCAAGGACAAACGCTCCAAGACCGTGGGCCTGGTGGATGCGCCAGACCAGCGTTTCGTGTTCGCCCTTTATGACACGGGCGAAACCTGGATTCTGGACATGACGGACCCGGCCAAACCCGCATTGACCAAGTTTACCGATACCGGCCACCTGCCCTATGACGGCCTCATCACCCCCGACGGCCGTTATTACATCAATGGCCTGTTCGGCGAGGACGGCCTGGCCCTGTTGGACCTGTGGCATCCGGAAAAAGGCCTGCGGCGCATTCTCGACCACTATGGCAAGGGCGAACAGCAGCTTCCCGTGTACAAGATGCCTCACCTGGAAGGCTGGGCCATTGCCGGCAACCGGGCCTTTCTGCCTGCCGTGGGCCATCACGAGGTGCTGGTCATGAACATGGGCGACTGGCAGGAAGCCGGGCGCATCCCCGTCCATGGCCAGCCGGTCTTTGTCATGGCCCGCCCGGACGGCCGTCAGCTGTGGGTAAACTTTGCCTTCCCGGACAACGATACGGTACAGGTCATCGACAGCGAAACTCTGAAGATCATCAAGACCCTGAAAACGGGCAAAGGCACCTTGCACATGGAATTCACGCCCAGGGGCGAGGAAGTCTGGATATCCGTGCGCGACAAGGACGAGATCCAGATCTACGACACCCGCAGCCTGGAACTCAAGCAGCGCCTGAAAGCGCGCAAGCCCAGCGGCATCTTCTTCACTGACCGCGCCCACAAGACAGGACTGTGACCATGACTGCCATTGCCGCCCGCAATTATCCTGCTATGACCAAGGCCCTGGAACCCCGACTGTCCACCCTGGAAAAACGCCTGCTCAACGAGTATCAGAAAGGCTTTCCCCTCAGCGCCACACCCTACGCGGATATCGCCCGGGAGCTGGGCGCTTCCGAGGCCCTGGTGCTGGAGATTCTCAGGCGTCTCAAGGACAAGGGCTACATCAGCCGCATCGGCCCGGTATTCAAGCCGAAGAAGGTTGGCGCCAGCACCCTGGCGGCCATGGCCGTGCCCGCCGAAAACCTGCGCCAGGTAGCCACCATCATCAGCAGTTACGAGGAAGTGAACCACAACTACGAGCGGGAGCACCACTACAACCTGTGGTTTGTTATCACGGCGCGGGACGAAGCGCATCTGCGCGAGGTGCTGGAAGAAATGGAAAGGCGCACCGGCTATCCGGTCATGGACCTTCCCCTGGAAGAACAATTCCACATCGACCTGGGCTTTCCCCTGTGGTGCTGAACGAAACCGAACAACGCCTTATCAGCCTCATCCAGGGCGGCCTGCCCATCAGCAGCCGCCCCTGGGTGGATATCGCCCGGCAGATGAACCTGGACGAAGACGAGGTATTGAACCAGGTGCGCAAGCTGCAGGAACGCGGCCTCATCAAGCGTTTCGGCCTGGTGGTGCGCCACCACGAACTGGGTTACACCGCCAACGCCATGGTGGTATGGGACGTGCCCGACGACCGGGTACGCGCCGTGGGCCAGGCCCTGGGCTGCCACGACTGCGTGACCCTGTGCTACCAGCGCCCCCGCCGCCTGCCCCAGTGGCCCTACAACCTGTTCTGCATGATCCATGGCAAGGACAGGGAGCGGGTGCTGGACATCATAGAAGAACTGGTGGAAGCCAAGGGTTTGCAGGACATTCCCCATGAGGTATTGTTCAGTGGCGAGCGCTTCAAGCAGCGCGGCGCAAAGTATCTCTGACGATGCAAGTTCATGAATCAATCAGAGCCTCCCTGCCAAACTGGCGTGCATTTGACGCATACCATATAATGCATATACTTTTTTTGGTATGTGGACGATATATGAACATAAGCGGGTCACCAGAAGCCTGAAGAACGCCCCCATCGAAGTGCTGAAAAGGTACGAAAAATGGAAGGACATCGTCGTTATCTCGGGGCCACAGGGACTCAGGAAAATCAAAGGATTTAATGACGAATCGCTTTCGGGAAAATGGAAGGGCTATCGATCCTCCCGACTAAATATTCAGTATCGGGTCATCTATAAAGTGGAAAGCCAAAAGGTGTTGGTTCAGGTTGAAAATGTCACGCCCCATGACTATCGGCGGAAATAAGATGAAAGATTACGAGAAAGCCAAGAGGCACATAGAGGTTACGGTTGGTGATTCCGTGAGGATTCTTCGGGAGCTTCAAGCACTCAGCCAGAACGACCTGGCCAGGTTGACGGGCATCCCTCAGTCCACGATTTCAGCTATTGAAAACGATAAGGTCCAGCTTGGAGTTGAACGCGCCAAAGTGTTGGCAAGAGCATTAAGTTGTCATCCTGCTGTTCTGGTGTTTCCCGGCTGGGACATAGAGCACGAATCAGCCGCATAACGAAATCGAACAGAGCTTTTCTGGCAGGTGTTCCAAAAGCACACGCCGTTGGACACACAACAGGGGAGTTCCTTGTTTCTCAGCCGACAAACAATTTTTGGAACAGCAGTAATTGCCGCATCCCATTTCACCTGACAAACCACTGGACAATCCCCTTGGACGCCATAGACCGCGCCATCATCAACCGGCTGCAGAAAGGTTTTCCCATCTGCCCGCGCCCCTACGAACAGGCCGCGGGGGAATTCGGCATCAGTGAAGCTGAGCTGATACAGCGCCTGGAAGCCATGCTGGCAGACAAACGCCTGTCCCGCTTCGGCCCCCTGTTCAATGCCGAACGCATGGGCGGCGGCCTGAGCCTGTGCGCCATGGCCGTGCCGGAGAAAGACTTCGAAAGGGTGGCGGAACAGGTGAACGCCTACCCCGAGGTGGCCCACAACTACGCCCGGGATCACGAGCTGAACATGTGGTTCGTTCTGGCCACGGAAACCCCGGAACGCATCGGCGAAGTGCTGGAGGAAATCGAGGCGCAAACCGGCTATCCCGTGTACGACATGCCCAAAAAGCAGGAATTCTTCGTGGGCCTGCATTTCGAGGTATGAGCATGACTGCTTACCGGATACAGATTGCCCCCCGTAGGTCGGGCTTCAGCCCGACAAGAGCCGCCTGAGCATGGATACCCTCGACCGCGCCATCATCGAAGCCACCCAGGCCGGCCTGCCCCTGACGCCCCGGCCTTACGCCACCGTGGCAGAGC
>JALVNE010000346.1 GCA_027026755.1 Sedimenticola sp.
GTTTTACCACGTCCGCGGGCACGTGCCCTTCCACCACATAGCCACCAATCCTGGCGGTATGACAGGAACGCAGGCGTTGTGGAACGCCATACTCATCTTTCTTCGGGGTGACATTGTACTGCTCATGAACCTCTACGCTGAAGCCATTGTCACGCATGTGCTGCACCCATTTCTTGCAGCAGCCGCAGGTCGGACTCTTGTACACCACCAGGTCTTCCGCCTGGGAAGTACGGGGCTGAAGGCCCAGCATCAGCAGCCCTGCCGCCAGGGTGGTGGACAGAACCATCCACAGGACGGGTTTGTTTTTGTTCATCTTGCTCATTTCATCTATTTCCTCGATTCACATGAAAAACCACTTGAGCCAGCGCTTCGCTGTAGATCGGGCTTCAGCCCGGCATCCCCCTGTCGCAGGGGAAATGTCGGACTGAAGTCCGACCTGCCAAAGCCAAAGAAACGCTTGCTCAGAACCAGAGGCGGAAGCCGGCAACGAATTCCACGTCGCTGGTTTTTCCGCCCTCATCCTCTGCATAATCCGCGGTCTTGCCAAACTTGTTCCACCAGACCACGCCGATATAGGGCGCAAACTCACGCACGATCTCGTAACGCAGACGCAGGCCCAGCTCGATATCGGACAAACCGGCGCCCACGCCGGTTTCCTCATCGTCCTTGCTGTAGAGGCTCATCTCCAGTTCGGGAGAGAGAATCAGCTTCTGGGTGAACATGTACTCGTACTCCGCGGAGAACGCCGCCGCCAGGCGGCCGGATTCTCCCACATAGGCGGTGGCATCCACCTCGAACAGGTAGGGCGCCAGGCCTTTTACACCCAGGGCAAACCAGTCACGATCCGGGGTGGGCCGGAAATCATGCCGCCAGCCCGCCTGCAGATCCCAGAAGGGCGCGATGGCGCGGCTGTAGAGCACTTCGATGTTGCCCTCCTCGGTGCCTTCTTCGCCACGCTCACCTTCCGATTTGAGCCAGAGCTTGTTCAGATCCTTACCCGCCCAGGCCTGGGCATCCCAGACCAGGGCCGTGCCTTCATCAGCATCACGAAACTCCAGTTTGTCCATTTTCAGCATGAACAGGAAAGGGTCATCATTCATGCCACCGGCAAGGGCGCTTCCGGAAAGGCCCAGGGCCATTATCATTGCATTGATTCTTTTCATCCTGCTTCTCCTCAACTGACCTGAACTTCACGGAACATGCCCAGCATGTGATACAGCAGATGGCAGTGATAGGCCCATCCGCCCTCGGCATCCACGGTGACGCGATAACTGATGCGCGATCCGGGCTGCACGATGACCGTGTGCTTGCGGGGAATGAAATCATTGTCCCCGGTCTCCAGATCACTCCACATGCCATGCAGGTGCATGGGGTGATTCATCATGGTGTCGTTGACGAAGGTGATGCGCAGGCGCTCCCCCATCTTCCAGCGCAGGGGTTCGGCATCGTTGAACTTCACGCCGTTCACCGACCACATGTAACGGCTCATATTGCCCGTCAGGTGCAGCTGGATCTCACGATCAGGTTCCCGCGGGTCATTGGTGCCATGCAGGTGTTTGAGATCCGCATAGGTGAGCACCCGGCGGCCATTGTTGCGCAGACCCACACCAGGGTCATCCAGCCGGTACTGGGGCGCATCGGCGCGCATGTCCACCTGGGGGCCGTACTCCGTGGGGGCATGGGTGACCTTGCCGCCGGTGAAGTCGGAAGGATGGGCCGGCTTGCCCATGGGCATTTTCATGCCATTCATCTGGTGCTGGCCGTGGTCCATGCCAGCCATCTGATGCTGACTGTGATCCATGCCTTTCATGTCCATGCCGGCCATCTGGTGCTGGCTGTGATCCATGCCTTTCATGTCCATGCCACCCATGCGATGCTGACTGTGGTCTATCCCTTTCATGTCCATGCCACCCATATTGTGCATACCGTGACCCATGCCACTCATGTCCATCCCCATATCCATATGGGTAAGATTGGGCACAGGATCCATGGCCGGCACTTCAGCCGTCATGGCCGGATCAGGCGTCAGAGTGCCCCGGGCATAGCCGGAACGGTCGATGGACTGGGCGAAGATGGTGTAGGCGCCATCATCGGGCTCTACGATCACATCGTAGGTTTCGGCCACGCCAATGCGGAATTCATCCACTGACACCGGTTGCACATATTGGCCGTCTGCCGCCACCACCGTCATCTTGAGGCCGGGAATCCGCACATCGAAAAAGCTCATGGCGGAACCGTTGATGAAACGCAGACGCACTTTCTCTCCCTTGCGGAACAGGCCGGTCCATCCATCCGCCGGGGTCTGTCCGTTCATGAGATAGGTATAGGTATAGCCCGTGACATCGGCCAAATCCCGCTGGCTCATGCGCATCTGCATCCACATCTTGCGCTCGGACCAGGTACGGGCCAGCCCCTTCTCCTTGAGATCCTTCATCAGATCCTTGTGGGTGCGCTCGTTGAAGTTGTAGTAATGGCTTAGCTTCTTCAGCTTGGCGTACACGACCGTGGGATCCTCATCCGTCCAGTCGGACAGCATGACCACATAGTCCCTGTCATAGGTAAAGGGTTCGGGTTCCTTCGGATCGATGATGATGGGGCCATACAGGCCCGTCTGTTCCTGAAACCCTGAGTGGCTGTGGTACCAGTAGGTGCCGCTCTGCACCACTTTGAACTGGTAAGTATGGGTGGTTCCGGGCGCGATACCGTGAAAGCCGTCAGAAATATTGGGCACCCCATCCTGGCTACTGGGCAGGATAATGCCGTGCCAGTGAATGGAGCTGGTTTCCGGCAGGTTGTTCTTCACCCGCAAGGTCACGGTGTCACCCTCCTTCCAGCGCAAGATGGGCGCGGGAAGAGAACCGTTCACCGTGGTGCCGATACGCGGGGTGCCGGTAAAGTTGACCACCTGCTCCCCAATGGCCAGATCGAAATCGCGGCCTTTCAGGGTGGGGATCTTCTGCTGCTGGTCAGCACTGGCCCACAGGGCACGGGAACCCACCCCCAGGCTGGCAGCCATGCTGCCCATGGCCAGGCCCTGAACGAAGCGGCGGCGTGATGGAGACGCCAGGTCTCCGGAAAAAACATTTTTCCTGTATCTCATGAAATCTCATTCCTCTGCATTACGGCCTGCATCGCAGCACCGTATAAACACTTGGTAATACCGGGTTCGATCAACTCCAGGTGGAGCTACGGCAGGGAATCAGACTTGCGGGGGACGGTAAAGAAGAGTATGGATTGAAGCGGCCTTGCCTTCCGGCTGCGCGCTTGAAACAGGGTCAGACTCGGGAATCAGGAACAGAAAAGAAACGGGCAAAAATGCCATGACCACACAGGAGACGCACTGATGACTGTTGCAGGAATTGTCACTGCAACACCTGCTTTCCTTGGCGCAATCCGTGCAGTCACTGCTTGCATCCACCATGGATTGACCATGCATGCTGCGTGTCTGCTGCATGGAAGACTCAGCCATGTGACTGGATGGCATGGACATCTCCGAAGCGAACAAACCCTGCAGCGGCGCCAGCACCAACATCAGGGACAGAATCAAAACGACGAGTTTTCGGGGAGCACCACGCATGGCATGAATGATAATGACTTTCATTTCCATAGTCAACCATGGCTGACCCGCCAATAGTCCTCAGGCTTTCCTTGCCTGAGCCGGTAGTTCACCCAGACCGTATTTTTTTATCAGGCGGTATACATGCCGTTCACTGATACCCATGATCTGCGCGACCGTGGCGCGATGCCCGGCATGCTTTTCCAGTAACATCTTCAGGTAACTGGCTTCCAATTCTTCCAGGGTTGGCGACGACCCGCCGGGCAGATCCAGTTGAAAGCCGGTTTCCTGCTGACAGGCGCCAAAGGTCAGGTGTTGACTGCGGATCATCTTGTTCTTGCGCGACAGAATGATGGCCCGCTCCACCACATTTTTCAGCTCCCGCACATTGCCGGGCCAGTCATAGGCAATCAGCTTGCGCATGGCTTCCTTGGTAACGGTTTTCTTCACGCGCATGGAAAAATTGTGATTGCGTATGAAGTGTTCCACCAGCCACGGAATGTCCTCCCGGCGCTCCCGCAAAGGCGGCGCATAGATGCTGAAAGCTTCCAGGCGGTAATAGAGGTCGGCGCGAAATTCGCCGCTCTCGGACATCTTCTTCAGGTTGCGGTTCGTGGCCGCGACGATGCGCACATCCGAATCCAGGTCACGGGTGCCCCCGACGCGCCGGAACTTTCCGGTTTCCAGCACACGCAGCAGCTTGGCTTGTATGGGCGGCGGTATCTCGCCGATTTCATCCAGAAACAGGGTGCCGCCCGCCGCCCCTTCTATCAGTCCTTTTTTCTTGCGGTCTGCGCCTGTGAAGGCGCCTTTTTCGTGGCCAAACAGTTCTGATTCGAAAAGGCTCTCCTGCAGAGTGCAGCAATCGACAGCAACGAAATTTCTGTGGGCACGTCTGCTCTGATCGTGGATGGCCCGCGCCACCAGTTCCTTGCCCGCCCCACTTTCCCCCAGCACCAGCACTGTGACGTCCGTATCCGCAACAGCATCGATCAATTCCTTCACCCGGTTGAGGGCATCGCTCTGACCGATCATGTAAGAGTGAGAACCCGCTTGGGCGGCAAGGCGGGACTTGCAGAACTGATGATCGTTACGCAAGGCTTCCGTTGCCAGGACCCGTTCAACCGTGAGGGACAGTTCCTCGGGACTGACAGGCTTGGTCAGGTAATCCGCCGCCCCCGCATGTATGGCCTCCACGGCATTCTTCACCGTACCATAAGCGGTCAGCACGATGACCGGATGGGATTCCCCCAGTTCCTGAAGCTCATCGATACAATCCCCGTCGGGGAGACGCATGTCAGAAATAATCAGATCAGGTTCGTTCTTCCGCAACCAGGCGCGAGCCTCCGCCAGATTTTCCACTCCATGCCCCTGGTGTCCCATGTATTCGAGTTGGCGCACGATCATGCGATTGAGCACACGATCATCCTCGATCACCAGAATATTGGCTTTCAGTGCCATGAACTTTCCTCCGTGGCCTCGGGCAGACTGACCACAAAACTACTTCCCTGCCCTGCCTGGCTGGTCACACTCAAACTGCCACCATAGGCTTCCACGATGGCCTTGGAAATCGGCAACCCAAGCCCTGTGCCATGAACCCCATCCGCCCGCCGGCTGAAGAAGGGCATGAAGATATAGGGCAGTTCTTCTTCCGGTATGCCCACTCCCGTGTCACTGATACGCATCAGTATCCGCCCATCCATACGCTCCACGAAAACCTGCAGTTCGCCCCCTTCCGGCATGGCATGGAATGCATTTTGTACAAGATTGAGTATCAACATGCGTATTTCGCTGTTACTGGCAATAACTCTGCATGGGGTATCCGGGCAGTGTTGATGTATGCGGATTCCCGCCTGCTCTGCTTCCCAGCGCAACAGGCTGAGGATGTCGGCCAGTGCTTCCTGCACGTCCACCAGCTCTTCCTGTTCCAGGGGCGTGGCGCTCAGGCGCAACAACCTGTCAGTGATATGGATGCATTGATCGATTTCCTTCTCGACGATCGTCAGATCATCCGCGACATCTGCCGCTTGGCAGTCATTCTGTTGCATGTTCAGCATCAGAGAATGCAGCGCCAGCTTCATGGAACTCAATGGATTGTAGATCTCATGGGCTACGCCAGCCGCCAGCCTGCCCAGCTCAGACAAGCGCTGTTCATGCGTAAAACGCACTTCCTTGCTCAGATCCCTGATGGATTCCACCACCAGCATTGTTTCCCGACCTTCCCTCTCCACCATCACCGGCGCCGCATAGACCTCCACATCCAGGGCATCTCCCTCCTCGCAGACATGATGATGGATGACTTTGAGAGGCTTTCCGCTGCGCTGGATTTCCACCAGAGGGCAGGTATAGATTTCGGAAGGACAAGGGGTATCCAGTCCATGGGAGGCGGCGTAACATTTGCCGCCGACCCGTGCCTGTTCACAATGTCCCGCCTGTTCCACGAATGTCTTGTTCACCAGCACCATGTTGTAGTCCGTATCGATGATGCGCACGCCGTCGGGAATGGCATCAATCATGGCCTGAAGAAAGACTTTGCTCTCATCCAGCTTGCGGGTATGGCTCTGAAGGTTCTCCGCCATCTGGTTGAAGGTCTGACCCAGCCGGGCCAGTTCATCATTGCCCTCGGTATCCACCCTGGCATCCAGCTCTCCCCTGGAAAGCGCCTGACTGGTGCGGCTCAGGGAAGCCACGGGCTTGAGAATGAAACGCCGAATGAACCACCAGCCGCCAACAAGATTGAGAACAACGATGAGCGCCCCGGCGCCCATGAGCATCAAGGTTGTATTGCGCGCCTGCTGCCGGATGGATGTCGCGTCGTAATCCACCAACAATATGCCGTTGACGGGATGCTCCTGCACGGACCCATGACAAGGCTGACAGGGGGGTTTGTTGTGAACCGGATTCACGCTGCGCAACACTTCACGGCCCTGAGCGTCCCGGGTGAACAGAGTATGTGCGATTTCACCCCTGACCATTTCCATCGGTAGATGGCGGCCTTCATCTTCCGTCCGGCTGGCAAAACGCACTTCGCCCTTGGGATTGACAATCATCACGGATGAAATATTGGGTTGGCTTCCCAGATGCCGCACGATATAGATGAGACCCGCCAGATCGCGTTTGAGCATGGCGTTCTCCAGAGATGACTGGAGGAGGTTGTTGACCTCACGCACGGCTTGGGCGCGTTCCTGTTTGAGTTCCTCCTGATAGAAAGTCAGAAATAACAACATGAACACCACGGAACTCACCAGGAAGCCCGCAATGGTGGCCGCGGTGAACTTGTGATTCAAACTGTTTCCAAACCACGCCATTTCTTTCTCCGGCACCCCCCATGTACAGATTCTACGCCTGCGAAAAAATAAGTCTCTGACATATTGTCATGCACAAGCCCCGTCTTACCCATGACCACAAGGTTTCCTTTCACCCATCACGCTCCGTGCTTACTGCAAATTCCGCAAACATTCAGGCATTGGCCCGACTCTTGCTTGGTAATGTGGCATGGCTCTGTAAATCAGAGCATTCCAATTTTCTAAACGGGGAAATAGCAAGATGATTCACACCTTTCATCCATTGGCGGCAAGAACGCTGATTCTCGGAATGTTTCTTCTGCAGGCAGCCCCAGTCGGCGCCGCTTCTGTATCCGAACTGGAAAAATCGCTGGAATCGGGAAAATCAGCCAAACCCGAAGACGGTCATATCCTTCCTTCCAATGAACAGCTCATCAAGGCCCTGGAAGCTGCCGGCTGGGACGCCTCGCAAACCGCAACCGGTGATTTGCTGCTCAAGCCGCGCAGCGGTTCAGGGAACGCTGAAAATCCCACGCCACCCCAAAACGATCGTTGGCAAAAGCTGAAGCAGCAACTGGAAAAAGCAGGATGGAACGCCTCTGAAGATGCTGATGGCTCCCTTGTGCTCAGACCGCCACGAGACAAGATCAGCCAAACACCATCCAGGAACTCCGGACCATTGGCCGGCATGCGGGAGAAATTGGAAGCCGCAGGCTGGAGAATCGAAGAAACAGCAGATGGAAGCCTGCTTTTGTATCCTCCTGGGAAAGATGAGGCAGACGCTATTGACGGCTGTACCGGTGTACTGACCCGCTATCGGCCGGATCTACCCGTGGATTCCTGGCAAAAAGCATATGATGTTGCACAAAGCTGGTTGGCCGATCAACCTGGAACAAATGCCAGCGTAGGCCGTATTCGCAGGATACTGGGCGTGCACATCATCAGTATCGTCTCCTCCAAACGGCCCTACCGCCTCATGCATCAGATTGCCATCCGCAACAGCGATGGCGCGGTCATCGTTCTTGAGTAAGCATTCCCCGGCAAAAGCCGGGGGGTTTCCCATTATTGGGTAACACATTTCCATCACCCCTCATTAACCCGAACATTTCACCCGACCGCTGGACTGGTGAAATGTTCGGGTTAAGCCCATGAACTCCCGGCTCATGGAACTTTTCCTCTCCCCTCCGGAGGGTGTCGCAAAAGGCAGCCGCCGCCCTCAGTGCAGAGATGCATCGCCATTTTCTGTAGTGGAGGTGGGTTTGAAACATCTGCGTTTTACCAGACAACTGTGACCCCATGACAGAATGTCAGCCACAGGAAATCCGCTGAAGTTGGATTTACAACTTACTGATTTCTCAGGCATCAACGGACACTCCATCAATAACCGCGTTCCGGTTTCCGTGATCGCGGCACCTTTAGGGATGCTTTTGTCTGACAGCTTGTCAGGTTCCCCCGCGGCCAGAGACTGACAACACAACCGCACCGCATCGTTTTATACGTATTTTCAACAATTTAGGACACAACGACCAATATGGCACAAGGATTGCTTGCGTATGCAGGCAATCCCCTTGTCATAACAGGATCGTGCCCGATGAAAAGTATTCGCTCTGCTTGCCTTGCCGTCTTGGCGCTACCCCCCCTTTCATCTTATGCAGATGAACCCTATCCCATTGCGGGAACACAACCAGATGCCCGCCCAGTGGGAGCACCCATCATTGAATGGGTACAACACGATCAGGCGTGGTTCAAACATGCCCTGACGGGTATCCAGCCCCCTTTCCCCCGCAGTCTGTATTTTCTGGACAACCAGGGCAACTGGTATACGCCCTTTGTCCACCGGGGTATGACTGGGCCCTACGATATTCGGGGATGGCACCGGAAATAATTTTTTGTTTTCGGCTAAGGCAAATGCGCTGAAAACCGGAGGCAACCACCAAGGAGCCCTGAGGCTCTGCAATAACTTCTAAAGGAGTAACACCATGAAAACACGAATGCGCAACATAACCAAGCACATCAAGAAAGTCGTGGGCATCGCTGCCCTTATCAGCACCACTTTGGTCACTACTGCTGGCGCAAGCATGTACGGCATGTCCGGCATGTCCGGCATGGGCGGCATGTCTGGCATGTCCGGCATGGGCGGCATGTCTGGCATGTCTGGCATGTCCGGCATGGGCGGCATGTCTGGTATGTCCGGCATGGGCGGTATGTCTGGCATGTCCGGCATGGGCGGTATGTCTGGCATGTCCGGCATGGGCGGTATGTCTGGTATGTCCGGTATGGGCGGCATGTCTGGTATGTCCGGCATGAGCGGCTACTTCAAGATCACCCCTCAGGGCCAGATCTTCTTCTACCCGGCTAGCGGCATGTCGGGTATGTCCGGCATGGGCGGCATGGGCGGCATGTCTGGTATGTCCGGTATGGGCGGCATGTCTGGTATGTCCGGTATGGGCGGCATGTCTGGTATGTCCGGCATGAGCGGCTACTTCAAGATCACCCCTCAGGGCCAGATCTTCTTCTACCCGGCTAGCGGCATGTCGGGTATGTCCGGCATGGGCGGCATGGGCGGCATGTCCGGCATGAGCGGCATGGGCGGCATGTCCGGCATGGGCGGCATGTCCGGCATGGGCGGCATGGGCGG
>JALVNE010000347.1:0-52313 GCA_027026755.1 Sedimenticola sp.
TTTCCGGTAACCGGGTCTTCCCCGCACAGGAAAGCGCGCCTGACGCAGCGGGAAACACAATGGTAATAGGGCGTATCGTCCAGGCTGATGAGGGCTTTTCTGGGTTTTGGCATGGGAAATCCTTTTTCCTGTGGTTCTCCAAGTGTTCTCTATTCTGCCTGCGGAAGGGAGGGGTGTCAATGGGTGGGTGTCCAAGTCCGGCGAGTCCGGCGGGAGGGGTGTCAATGGGTGGGTGTCCAAGTCCGACGAAGTCCGACGGTGTCCAAGTCCGACAAGTCCGGATCCAAGTCCGGATGGGCATAAAAAAGCCCGCCGGAAAGAGGGCCGGCGGGCTAAATCTGACAACAGTCAGGAGGAGTGAGAACATTCTGGATAACTTTACTTACCCACCAAGGTATTGTTTCCAATGCCTTGAAACGTAGTGTACTCCTTCCTCAGATGACCGTATTGATCTGGCTCAAATAAATCATCATATTCTAATGAACAGGCCTGTCTTCTTCGTCAATTCACACGCCATATTGCTGCCGATAGGCTTTGACAGCAGCCAGTTGCGCGTCCGCGCCTCCCTTTTTCTCGAGATAGGTCACCAGATCCCCAAGTTTCACGATGCTGGCCACGGGGATGCCATAATCCCGCTCCACTTCCTGGATGGCAGACAGCTCACCCTGTCCCTTTTCCTGGCGATCCAGGGCGATGACCACCCCCGCGGCCGTGGCCCCCTGCTGTTGGATGATATCCATGGATTCCCGCACCGAGGTGCCGGCGGAGATTACGTCGTCGATGATGAGTATCCGGCCTTCCAGGGGATGGCCCACGATGACGCCGCCTTCGCCATGATCCTTGGCTTCCTTGCGGTTGAAGGCGTAGGCCACGTCTTTTCCGTGCTGGTCGTACAGGGCGGCGGCGGTGACGGCGGCCAGGGGAATGCCCTTGTAGGCCGGTCCGTAGAGCACGTCGAACTCGATGCCGGCATCCATGATGGCTTGGGCATAGTACCTGCCCAGCCTAGCCAGGGCGGCGCCGGTGTTGAACAGGCCGGCGTTGAAGAAATAGGGGCTGAGACGGCCTGATTTCAGGGTGAACTCGCCAAAGCGCAGTACGCCCACGTCCAGGGAAAAGTCGAGAAATTCTTTCTTGTAGTCCTGCATGATGGCCTCTGGGTCGGAAAATGATGGAGGCATGGTATCAGGAGTATAATCCGGGGTCATGCGCGTCATCACCATCAATGTAAACGGCATCCGCGCCGCCGCCCGCAAGGGCTTTTTTCACTGGCTGCGGCGGCAGAAGGCCGATGTGGTCTGCCTGCAGGAACTCAAGGCCCAGGCGGACCAGATCACCGACCGCCAGTTCTGGCCGCCCAGTTTTCACTGTTTCTACCATCCTGCCGAGCGCAAGGGCTACAGCGGCGTGGGCATCTATTGCCGCCAGGAGCCGGACGCGGTGGTGGAAGGCATAGGCTGGGACTGGTTCGACGCGGAGGGCCGCTGGATCGAGGCAAGATACCGAAATTTGAGTATTGTTTCCCTGTACATGCCTTCCGGCTCCCACAGCGAGGAGCGCCAGGCCATCAAGTTCAGGGTCATGGAAAAGTTGTTGCCTTACCTGGTGGAGCTGCGCCAAAGCGGCCGGGAATACATCATCTGCGGCGACTGGAACATCGCCCACAAGGCCATAGACCTGAAGAACTGGCGTTCCAACCAGAAGAACTCGGGGTTTCTGCCGGAGGAGCGGGCCTGGATGGATGAACTCTTTGGTCCTGCAGGCTTCGTGGATGCCTTCCGCGTGGTGAACCAGGAGCCGGACCAGTACACCTGGTGGTCCAACCGGGGGCGGGCCTGGGAGAAGAACGTGGGCTGGCGCATCGACTACCAGGTGATCACGCCGGGACTGAAAGATAAAGTGCTGGGGGCTTCCATTTATACACGCAAGCGCTTCTCCGATCATGCGCCGCTGATCATGGACTACGACATCGAGGTGGACGCTTGAGCCGCGTGGAGCCCAAACACGGTTGGGCCGAATCCTTCCTGGTCTATCGCCATCCAAGGGTCGTGGCCATGCTGTTCCTGGGCTTCGCCGCCGGGTTGCCCATCCTGCTGGTGTTCGGCACTTTGTCCGCCTGGCTGCGGGTGGAAGGCGTGGACAAGACCACCATTGGTTTCGTCAGCTGGGTGGCTCTGGCCTATGGGCTGAAGTTCTTCTGGTCGCCACTCATCGACCGGGCGCCTCTGCCGGTGCTGACCCGGGTACTGGGGCAGCGCCGGAGCTGGATGCTGCTGGCCCAGCTTGGGG
This sequence comes from Sedimenticola sp., assembly GCA_027026755.1. Taxonomy (GTDB): domain Bacteria; phylum Pseudomonadota; class Gammaproteobacteria; order Chromatiales; family Chromatiaceae; genus Thiolapillus. The sequence goes on from JALVNE010000347.1 coordinate 2,290, forward strand.
TCATCTATGGCCTGGTGAGCATGGCTTCCACCGATCCCGTGAGGCACTTGGAGCTTACGGTGTTGTTTGCGGTGATCACGGCCTTTTCCTCCGCCACCCAGGATATCACCATCGATGCCTGGCGCATCGAAGCCATAGGCGAGGATTATCAGGGCGCCATGGCCGGGGCCTACCAGCTGGGTTACCGCCTGGGCATGATCGTGGCGGGAGGCGGCGCCTTCAGCCTGGCGCATTTCTATTCCTGGCCCGTGGCCTATTTGTTCATGGCGGGCTTCATGCTCATTGGTCCCCTGATGGTGATGCTCATTGCCGAACCGCAACACCCGGCGCTGCCGGACGAGGGAAGCCACCGGGAACTGCCTGCCCTGCTGCGACTGAAACGCTGGTTCGTGGGCGCAGTGGTGGACCCATTCCGCGAGTTTTTCGTGCGGGAAGGGCCTTTTGCCGTGGTGATTCTCGTATTCATCATGGTGTACCGCATCAGCGATATCACCCTGGGGGTGATGGCCAATCCTTTCTACATCGACATGGGCTACTCGGAGCTGGAAATCGGCCTGGTGACCAAGACCGTGGGGCCCTTCGTGACCATTGCCGGTGCCCTGGTGGGAGGGGTGCTGGTGATGCATTTCGGCAGGATGCGCATGTTGCTGGCGGGGGCCGTGCTGGTGGTGCTCACCAATTTGCTGTTTGCCTGGCTGGCCACCCAGGAGGCGAAGCTGCTGTGGCTGATCCTGGTGGTGGGGGCGGACAACCTGGCGGCAGGCATTGCCACCACGACTTTCGTGGCCTACCTGTCCGCCCTGACCAACAAGGCTTATACCGCCACCCAGTATGCCCTGTTCAGCTCCATCATGCTGCTGCTGGCCAAGTTCTTTGCGGGCTTTTCCGGGATGGTGGTTGACAATACCAGCTATCCTTTCTTCTTTGCCTATGCGGCGGCCCTGGGGATTCCTTCGATTCTGCTGATCCTGGTGCTGATGAAGCATGAGCAGCGCATGCAGGCGCAGGTGGCCCCATGACGCCGGATCTGCTGGGCGCCTTCGTTGTCGGTCTGTTGGGCGGCGTGCATTGCCTGGGCATGTGCGGCGGCATCGTCGGCGCCCTCACCCTGGGATTGCCGAAACAGGATGCCGCCAGCGCTGGATTCTGGCTGTTGCAGCTGGCCTACAATCTGGGGCGGCTCATCAGTTACATGCTTGCCGGCATGCTGGCCGGCGGCCTGGGGCTGCTCCTGGCCCGGGCGGGCCCCCTGCATGCCACCCAGCAGCTGCTCAGCATCATGGCCGGGCTGTTCATGATCATGATGGGACTGTATCTCGGGGGTTGGTGGATGGGACTGGCCCGGGTGGAGAAGGCCGGGGCCCTGGTATGGAAGCGCATCGAGCCCCTGGGACGAAAACTGCTGCCCGTGCGTTCGCCGCTACAGGCCCTGTTGCTGGGCATGGTGTGGGGCTGGCTGCCCTGCGGGCTGGTGTACAGTGTACTGATCTGGTCCCTGTCGGCCGGGGGCATGTTTTCCGGGGCGTGGCTCATGGCCGCCTTTGGTCTGGGCACCCTGCCCAATCTGCTGCTCATGGGCGCCGCAGCGGGCTGGATGGGCAGCCTGCTGCGCAAGCCCCTGGCGCGCAGCATCACCGGGGGACTGGTGATCGTCTTCGGCCTGATGATGCTGTTACAGCTGCGCCCTGTTGTCAGCGGGTGAAGAACTGCTGTTTCAATGAGGCATGCAGGGTCTTGTTATCGCCACTGGGCACGGCTTCGATGCTGATGGTCGCCGTCTCCTGGTTTTCCACCAGGAACTCGCCAATGTAATACACGGCATTTTGTTCCTTGATTTCCCGCACCGGGATGGTTCTGATCTGCCCCCGCAAGTTCTTGGCAGTGACCTTCACCTTGGCCGTCACGGGCGTGCCCGTGGTGCCCGGCACATCCTTGATGATGCTGATGTTGATGATGGCCCGGTTGGGGCTGCGCCGGATGTTGTAGCGGCTGGCCATCTCGGGAGACAGTTCGTTGCTGAGAAAGGCGTTGTGGTGAATGGTATAGCCGTCCGCCTTGGTACTGTTTTCCGCCGTGGCGAAGTTGCTTGCCAGCAGCAGGGCCACAAGGGAAAGAAAGATCAGTTTCATGCTTCGCATGGTGTTCTCCTCGAATTCTGGTTCTTACTGTTATGACCGGCAGATTGGAAAAAATCTTGCCGGGAGTTTTTGCACTTGCATCTGTACACAGTATAGAACACCCCTGGTGTTCTGCCCGGGGAGTGGAAAGCCGGAAAAATCAGGCGGTCTTCTTGATGGCCTGGTCTTCAGCTGCCCCGTCCTTGTCCTGCGCGGTGGAAGCCAGGGGGCTTTCCAGGGCGGCGATGGCCTTCTGCAGGGTGCCCAGCTGGATTTTCTGCTGTGCGGTGTCCTCCTTGAGCGCCCGCAGACGCTGGCGCACGGTGGTGCGGGAGCGGCCCGTGAGCTTGAGATCCGACAGCTGCTGGGACAGTACGGCGCGGTGCTCATGCACCTGGGCGGTGAGCGGGTCCAGGGCCGTTTCCAGCCAGTCCTTTGCTTCGTTGTGAGCATTGCGGAAGGTGAGTTCCACGCGCCGTACCACGGTCTGGAAATAGCGCTTGATGGCGAAATGTTTTTCCGTAAGGGTGGTGCGGGGACTCTTGCGGAAGATTTCCGCTTCCTGGTAGATGAGGTTGAGTTCCACCTGGTGGCTGATCAGTGACAGCATGCGGGGATCACCCAGATTCATGCCATGGCGGGTCTGGAAGCGGCGGTAGATGGTGCGGATCAGACGGCGCATCTCCTGTGACTGGTTGGAAGCGATTTCCATCTGGTTGTTGATGTCGTCGAACAGTTCGCGCATGGCTTCTTTCAGGCCGACGGTGGTCCAGGCACCGGACATGTGTTTTTTGGCCTTGTCGATGATGTGGTGCAGGGTCTGGGGCGACAGGGCGTCCAGCAGTATCTTGCCATGGGTGGTGAAGTCCGCCCGGGACTGCTTGTAGGCATTGATGCTGGCCTGGTAGCGGGCCTTGTCCGCCTGGGCCTGCTTGAGCAGCTTGTCGATGGCGGCCTCGCTCTTGGTACTCAGATCCTTGAGTTCTTCAGCCTGCTTCTTCATGCGTTTCAGGCGTGATGCCACCAGGGTCTTGATGTTTTCCAGGGCGTTGCGCACCAGTTCGGTGGACTGTTCCACGATGAGCGCCTGGCGTTTTTGCACCAGAGTCTCTGCCAGGTGTTTCTCCAGTTCGGGAATGCCTGATCGCTTCTCCAGGGCCTCGTCCTTCCTGATCCGCCCCAGCAATCCCTTGTGCGCGGACACGGCAAAGATCTGCTTGTGCTTCACCTCGAGGATCTGCGCCACTTCCATGCGCTGGCGCTCGATGCTGTGATTGATTTCCTCCTCGCTGCGCAGCTCGTCCCACAGGGTATCGGTCTTGTTCAGCACCACGATGGCGCCCAGCTTCTTGCGGGTGCCAGGTTGCTGTATGAGTTGCTCCCACATGTCCAGGTCGGACTTGGTGACCCCGGTGTCCGCGCCCAGGACGAACAGCCGCGCCTGGGCATTGGGCAGTATTTCGTAAGTGAGTTCCGGCTCGGCGCTCACGGCATTGAGGCCGGGGGTGTCCAGTATGCGCAGCCCCTGGGCAAGCAGAGGATGGCGGTAGTTCAGGTGAGCCAGGCGCCAGGCGGGAATGGATACCAGCCGTTCCAGGTCGTCCTGCGTCTCGCTGAGGCTTTCCAGCCCCATCTGTACGGCCGTGTCCCGCGGCACCATCTTGTTCTCCTTGATCTTCAACAGCTTGTTGTACATGTCCTCGCTGTCGTTGATGTTCAGGGGAATGTGTTTCCATCTTTCCGGCTGGGACTGCAGGTCATAGAGGCTGGTTTCCTCCAGACGGGTTTCTATGGGCAGCAGGCGCAGATAGGGTTCTTCCTGGCTGTCCTGGAAGATTTCCGTGGGGCACATGGTGGTGCGGCCGGCATCCGTGGGCAGCAGGCGGAAGGCATGATCGCCAAAGAACAGGGCATTGATGAGTTCGGTCTTGCCCCGTGAAAATTCACCGACGATGGCGACGGTGACGTAGTCCTGGCGCAGGGTGATACTGGCATGCTGGATGGCCTGCTGAGCCTGAGAGGTGAACAGCCCCTGCTGCTTGAGCCAGCCTTCCAGTTGTTCCATGGTGTGCAGTTGCCGCATTTTCCAGCGGGAAAACCCCTGCAACCGGTCTTCGAGTTCTCCTGTCCTCATGACTTTGATTTGCCGCTCCCCTGTGCCAATTCACTATTAACCCGGCGACCAAATATATCGTCAGGTTAATGCAATATACTCCTCTGCATGGGGATTTATCAACAGCAAAGCCTCAGCCAAGACCGTCGGGAAGCCTTGAAAGCCCTTTCACGCGGATGCGCTTGTTACGACTGGCATGGCCGGTTTCCACCTGAATCCGTGATTTGGGGACCCTGAGCAGTTTCGACAGATAACGCACCAGATGCTCGTTGGCCTTGCCGTCCACCGGCGCTGCCTTGATGCGCAATTTGCGGCAGTCCTCCATGATCTCGCCAAAACCGTCCTTGCCGGAGCGGGGTTGCACCCTGATGAACAGCAGCAAATCATCGCCGTCGTTTCTGTACCATTGCCTGCTCATGGAAGTAGTGCGGCAACCAGCTGCTGCAGCGGGGGAATGAGCAGCATTTTCAGCAGGATGAGGCCGATGATGGCGACCATGGGCGACAGATCCAGGCCCCCCACGGGAGGGATGAGTCTCTGTATCGGGCGCAGTATGGGGGCGGTAAAGCTGTACAGCAGGGATGCTGCGGGGTTGTAGCTGCCCGGGTCCACCCAACTGAGGATGGCCTGGATGATGATGGCATAGAGAAAGATGTTTATGCTCAGTTCGATCAGGCCGGGAATGGCGCCCAGAATGGCCAGCCCTGGCATGAAAGCGCCGGACAGAGCAGTAACGATGAGCAGTTCCAGGGCCTTCAGGGCCCAGGCCAGCACCAGTGCCGCGATGTCCATGCCGGCGACCCCGGGGATCACGCGGCGCAGGGGAATGAGTACGGGTGAAGTGACTCTGACGATGAACTGGGACAGGGGGTTGTAGAAATCCGAGCGCGTGAGCTGCAGGAAGAAGCGCAACAGTACCACCAGGATGTAGGCCTCGAACAGCACCTGGACGAGAAATACCAGCGGATTGGTCAGGTAGCCGCTGCCCATCACTCATTCCTCCCGAGAGATTCCGACAGCTCGACGGATCGGTCCCGGGCGGCGACCAGGGCCTTTTCCACCAATGCCGCCAGCCCACCTGCCGTGAAGGTTTCCAGCGCTTTTTCAGTGGTGCCGCCGGGCGAGGTCACGCGCCTGCGCAGTTCGTCCAGGTCGGTTGCGCTTTCCAGGGCCATGCGCGCTGCCCCCAGGGCAGTCTGCAATACCAGCAGGTGGGCGGTCTTTTCCTCCAGGCCCAGTTTTTGTGCGCTTTTCTCCATCGCTTCCATGAACAGGAAGAAATAGGCCGGGCCACTGCCGGACACGGCGGTCAGGGCATCCATCTGGGCTTCCTCGTTGAGCCACACGGCGATGCCCGTGGCGCGCATGATATGCTCGGCCTGGTCCCGCAGGTCCGCGTCGATGTCCGGTGGCGCATAGAGACCGCTGGCGCCGGCGCCCAGCATGGCCGGGGTGTTGGGCATGACGCGGATGACGGGGACCTTCTCGCCCAGCCATGACTGCAGGCTGCTCAAGCGGATTCCCGCGGCTATGGACAGGCACAGGGGCCGGTTTTGTTCCAGGGCGGGCGCCAGGCTGATGGCGACATCCTTCAGAACCTGGGGTTTCACCGCCAGAATGACGATGTCCGCCTGGCGGACGGCGGCGCTGTTGTCGTCCAGGGTGCGAACGCCAAAACGGGCGGCCAGCTGTTCCCTGCGGGATTCGTCGGGCTCCGCCACCAGGATCTGTCCGGGCGGCGTGCCGTCTTCGATCAGTCCATTGATCATGGCGCTGGCCATGTTGCCGCCGCCGATGAATGCCAGGGTCTTCGTCTTCATTTGCTGTCTCTCGGTCCGAATATCGCGGTGCCTATGCGCACCATTGTAGCCCCTTCGCAGATTGCCGCCCGCATGTCTCCCGACATGCCCATGGACAGGGTGTCCAGCCTGTGGCCCTGTCGGTTCATTTCTTCCAGCAGTTCCCGCAGCCGACCAAAGACCTGGTGCTGCAGCCTTTCGTCGGCGCTGGCCGGTGGCATGGTCATGAGCCCACGTACTTTCAGGTGGGGCAAGTCTTCGGTATTTTCAAGCAGGGCCGGCAATTCCCCGGCGGAAATGCCGCCCTTGCTGGCTTCGCCGGTGAGGTTGAGCTGTATGCAGGCGTTCAGCGGCGGCAGGTCGGGCGGGCGCTGGCTGTCCAGGCGACGGGCATGCTTGAGTTTCTCCAGAGCGTGAACCCAGGAAAAATGCCCGGCGATGTCCCGCGTCTTGTTGGACTGGATGCGGCCGATGAAATGCCATTCCAGGTCCAGGTCGTGCAGGGCAGCGATCTTGGGCAGGGCGTCCTGCAGGTAGTTTTCGCCGAAGGCCCGCTGTCCCGCTGCCACCGCGGTCAGGATATCTTCCACCGGCCGGGTCTTGCTGACGGCAAGCAGCCTTATGTCGGATGGATCCCTGTCACAAGATGAGGCCGTACTGCTTATCTGCTGGCGCAGCTGTGATAATCTTTCCGCCAGACTGGTCATGATGTGTTCCAGGTCAGGATTGAGAAAAAATACCATATCGGATTTTGCCTGCCTGTACTATCATGGCCGGAAAGAAAGTTCGATTTTTCTGACTGTTGTCGTTCAGAGAGTATCAAAGGGGGCGGAGCCGACGTTCGTGGGCAGTTTGTGCCATATCGCAAACCGGCTTCTTCCCGGGGGCACGAGAGGGAATCCATGGATATTACAGAGCTACTTGCATTCAGCGTAAAGCACAACGCATCCGACCTGCATCTGTCGGCGGGGCTGCCCCCCATGATACGGGTGGATGGTGACATCCGGCGCATCAATGTGCCGGCGCTGGATCACAAGACCGTGCACTCGCTGGTGTACGACATCATGAACGACAAGCAGCGCCGGGATTACGAGGAGTTCATGGAAGTGGATTTCTCCTTCGAGATCCCGGGACTGGCCCGTTTCCGGGTGAACGCCTTCAACCAGGACCGTGGTGCCGCGGCTGTATTCCGTACCATTCCCTCCAAGGTGTTGACCCTGGACGACCTGGGTTGTCCGGCGACCTTCAAGACCATCTGCGAGAATCCCCGGGGCATCGTGCTGGTGACCGGACCCACGGGTTCAGGTAAGTCCACCACCCTGGCTGCGATGATCGATTACATCAACGACAACGAATACGGCCACGTGCTCACCATCGAGGATCCCATCGAATTCGTGCACCAGAGCAAGAAGTGCCTGATCAACCAGCGGGAGGTGCATCGGGACACCCTGGGCTTTTCCGAAGCCCTGAGGTCTGCCCTGCGGGAAGACCCGGACATCATTCTGGTTGGCGAATTGCGGGATCTGGAAACCATCCGCCTGGCCCTGACGGCTGCCGAAACCGGCCACCTGGTGTTTGGCACCCTGCACACCAGCTCGGCCGCCAAGACCATAGACCGTATCGTGGACGTATTCCCCGCAGGGGAAAAATCCATGGTGCGTTCCATGTTGTCCGAATCCCTGCGCGCCGTCATTGCCCAGACCCTGCTGAAGAAGGTAGGTGGCGGACGTACCGCCGCCTGGGAGATCATGATCGGCACGCCGGCCATTCGCAACCTGATTCGCGAGGACAAGGTGGCGCAGATGTATTCCGCCATCCAGACCGGCCAGGCCGTGGGCATGCAGACCCTGGACCAGCATCTCAAGGAGCTGTTGCAGAAGGGCCTGATTACCCGCCAGGACGCCCGCGCCCGGGCTCAGAACAAGGATACCTTCACCTGATCGTCCGGTGAAAAATTCCATGACAGATGTAATTTCCTGAGGTTAGCACATGGATTTTAATGACATACTCCGCCTGATGGCGGACAAGAAAGCCTCCGACCTGTTCATTACCGTGGGACGCCCGCCATCCATCAAGGTGGATGGACACATCAAGCCCGTGGCCAAGACGTCGCTTACCGCGGAACAGACACGTGAACTCGCCTATGGGCTGATGACGCCTGAGCAGCGGGAAGAATTCCGGCATACCAAGGAATGCAACTTTGGCGTCAGCGCGCCCGAGATCGGCCGGTTCCGGGTCAGCGCCTTCGTACAGCGGGATGCCACGGCCATGGTGCTGCGCCGTATCGAAACCAATATCCCCAATTTCGAGGATCTCAAGCTCCCGCCCATCATCAAGCAGCTGGCCATGGTCAAACGCGGATTGATCGTGTTCGTGGGTGCCACCGGCACGGGTAAGTCCACGTCCCTGGCGGCCATGCTGGGCTACCGCAACAGGCACAGCGACGGCCATATCATCTGCATAGAAGATCCCATCGAATTCCTGCATCAGCATGAGGGCTGTATCGTGGCCCAGCGGGAAGTGGGCATCGATACCGAATCCTATGAGGTGGCCCTGAAGAACACTCTGCGCCAGGCGCCGGATGTGATACTCATCGGCGAGATCCGCACCCGGGAGGTCATGGAACATGCCCTGACCTTCGCTGAAACCGGCCACTTGGTATTGACCACCCTGCACGCCAACAACGCCAACCAGGCCTTGGAGCGTATCCTGCATTTCTTCCCTGAGGAACGCAAGGAGCAGGCGCTCATGGACCTGTCCCTGAACCTCAAGGGGATTCTGGCCCAGCAGCTCATTCCCCGGGCCGACGGCGTGGGCCGCCGGGCCGCCATCGAAGTGCTGCTCAACACGCCATTGGCCTCGGATCTGATTCTCAAGGGCAAGATCCATGAACTCAAGGAACTGATGAAGCGTTCCCGCGAGCATGGCATGATCACCTTCGATCAGGCTCTGTATGAACTCTATCTCGAAGGGGAGATTACCGAGGCGGATGCCCTCAAGCATGCCGATTCGGCCAACGAGGTGCGCCTGATGATCAAGCTGGGAGACAACCGGCCGGGTTCCCGGGCAAGGGATCTGGACGCCGCCATGCTGGTGGATGATTACTGAGCGGGCCAGTGCGTTTGAAAGGGGTCGCGTTTGAAAGGGGTCGGAGTCAAATTCCACTCAATTTGTTACAGGGAACGGGATCAAACTGTTCCATGCCATCGGTTTTTTCCAACATCCTCCCCATTTGACTCCGACCCCGACCACCACTGGTGGATGAGTTAGAATACCTGGTAACCGTCGAACACCGGCCCGTCCACGCAGACCCGCTGCATGGACGGGCCGTTTTGCGTTTGTACTTCTACCGCGCAGCCAGCGCAGCCGCCCACGCCGCAGGCCATGAATTCTTCCAGGGATACCTGCACGGGCAGGTCGAAGTCCCGGGCCAGGGCTACTACGGCTTCCAGCATGGGATGAGGGCCGCAGGCCAGCACTTCCACCTCTTGCCTGGTATCTTCGTCCAGGGCGTTCAGCCAGTGGCGGGCCAGGTCGGTGACATAGCCTTGATGTATGCCGGGCATGTCCTGGCCTGAGGTGAGGCGGCAGGCGATGTGCCAGTCGTCCAGCAATGGCATGGTGGCGATGACTCCATCGGGCATGCCGGGCACGAGAATATCGGACGGGCGGGGCGTGAAGGGGAAGGGCACTTCCGAGCCCAGGATCACCAGGGGCTGGCGGTCGCTGCCCTTGAGGCTTTCGGCTACGAATATCATGGGCGGCATGCCCACGCCGCCACCGATGAGCAGGGGGCGCTTTCTGCTGACCCTGAAAAGCTGGCCGATGGGGCCGAGGTTGCTCAGGGTTTCGCCGGGCTTGCGCGTCGCCAGCAGGGCCGTGCCTTCGCCCACTTTCTTGTACAGCAGGTCTATCCAGCCGGCTTCGGCGTCGGCGCGCATGATGGAGATGGGACGGCGCATGGGTCGCTGCGGATCCACGGTGAGGTGCACGAACTGGCCGGGCCGGGCTTGGGCAGCGCAGCGGGGGGCGTGCAGGCGCAGGATGAACTGGTCGCCCGGGAAGGCTTCATGGCTGATGATTTTCGCCTCTTCGACGAAAATACTGCCGCGATGTTCAGGATGTTTCATGAATCGTTGCTCCAGGTGAGCCGTCCTTCGAACAGGGTATGGGTGACACGGCCACGGAATTCCCAGCCGGCAAAGGGCGTGTTTTTTCCCTGGCTGGCCATGTTTTCAGGGTCCAGTTCCCAGATGGCATCCGGGTCGAAGATACAGATGTCGGCGCTGCGCCCAGGCTCCAGGCGTCCCAGGGGCAGATCCAGCACCTGGGCCGGGCCGGCGGTGAGAGCGGCAATGGCCGTGGGCAGATCCAGCACGCCTTCTTCCACCAGTTTCAGGCTCAGGGGCAGCAGGGTTTCCAGGCCGGAGATGCCCGGCGCCGTCAGGGGAAAGGGCTCGGTCTTGGCGTCCGCCTCGTGGGGCTGGTGATCGGAACAGATGACCTGGATATCGCCATCCCGCAGGGCCTGGCGCAGGCGGTCGCGGTCGCTCTGGGTGCGCAGGGGCGGGTCCACATGGCAGGCGGCATCGAATCCGTCCACGTCCGTGTCCATGAGGAACAGCTGGTGAATGGCGACGCCGGCGGACAGACGCGCGCCGTCCCGGCGGGCCTGACGGATCATCTCGATGGCGCGCCCCGTGGACAGGGTGTGGAAATGGCTGCGGCTGCCAGTATGTTCCGTGAGGGCCAGATCCCGGGCCACGGCCACGGTTTCCGCCGCCGCGGGAATGCCGGGCAGGCCCAGGCGGCTGGCCACGGCGCCTTCGTGAACGCAGCCGCTGGCCTTGAGATGGGGATCTTCACTGCACAGGATCACCGGCAGGTCGAAGGTACTGGCATATTCCAGGGCGTGCCGGCTGACCAGGGTGCTGGCCATGCGCCGCCGGGTGTTGCTCACGGCCACGCAGCCGGCCTGCTTCAGGGCGCCCATTTCCGCCAGCTGTTCCCCTTGCAGCCCCTGGGTGAGGGCGCCGATGGCCAGCACCCGGGCGCTGCCGCAGGCCTTGGCGCGGCGGCGGATGAGTTCCCAGACGGCCGGGGTGTCGATGACCGGCTGGGTGTCGGGCATGCACACCAGGGTGGTGATGCCGCCCCGGGCGGCGGCCTGGGCCTCGCTGCAGATAGTGCCTTTGTGTTCCTGGCCCGGCTCACGCAGGTGTACGCCCAGGTCGATGATGCCGGGGCAGACGATTTGGCCGGTCGCGTCTATGACCTGGTCGGGCGCAAAGTCTTGCGGCGGGTCGCCCACGGCCAGCACCCAGCCGTCCGCCAGCCACAGGTCGAGCTGATCGTCGATGCCGTTGGCGGGGTCGATGAGACGCCCCCCTTTGATATGAATGCGGTTCATGAGGCAACCTCCCCGGCATTCCCGCCCAGGGCCATGGACATGACCGCCATGCGCACGGCGATGCCATGGCTCACCTGCTGCAGGATGACCGACTGTGGCCCGTCGGCCACCTCCGAGGCAATCTCCACCCCTCGGTTGATGGGGCCTGGGTGCATGACGATGGCGTCGGGTTTGGCTTTTTTCAGGCGCGCCTCGGTGAGGCCGTAGAGCTGGAAGTATTCATGTTCCGAAGGCAGCAGGGCATGTTCCATGCGTTCCTTCTGCAGACGCAGCATGATGACCACGTCCACGTCTTCCAGGCCCCGTTCAAGATCGTGGTAGACGTGTACGCCCAGGGAACGTACCTCAGCGGGCAACAGGGTGCGAGGGGCTATGACCCGCACTTCACTCACGCCAAGAATGTTCAGGGCCATGATCTGGGAACGCGCCACCCGGGAATGCTGGATGTCCCCCACGATGGCCACCCGCAGGGGCGTGAAGTCACCCTTGTGGCGGCGGATGGTGAACATGTCCAGCATGGCCTGGGTGGGATGGGCGTGGCGGCCGTCGCCGGCGTTGATGACGCTCACGCCGGGAGCGGCGTGCCGGGCAATGAAATGGGCCGCGCCGGATGCCTGGTGGCGCACCACGAACATGTCCGAGTGCATGGCTTCGATGTTGCGCAGGGTGTCCAGCAGGGTCTCGCCCTTGGCCGTGGCGGAGACGTTGACGTTGAAATTGATGACGTCCGCCGACAGCAGCTTGGCGGCCAGTTCGAAAGTGGTGCGGGTGCGGGTGCTGTTCTCGAAGAACAGGTTGGTGATGATCTTGCCGCGCAGCAGGGGCACCTTCTTGACCTGGCGACCCGGCAGCATGGCGAAGGATTCTGCCGTGTCCAGGATCTGCTCCAGCTGCTCCCGGCGGAAACCCTCGATGCTGAGAAAGTGCCGCAGGCGGCCCTGCTCGTCTGTCTGGCTGGTATTGGTGTTCATCTGTCTTCCCTGTTGCCCGGTTGTCCGCTGATCTCGAGCATCAAGGGCTCCGGGCCCTGCAGGCGGATGTGTTCTTCGTCACCCAGGGGCGGTTCCAGGCCCATGATGTCCGGCTGTATGGGCAGTTCCCGGCCGCTGCGTTCGATGAGGCAGACCAGGGTGATGGAGGCCGGGCGGCCAAAGTCGAAGATCTCGTTCATGGCCGCGCGTATGGTGCGCCCGGACTGGATGACATCGTCCACCAGGATGATGTGTCTGTCCTCCACCTCGAAGGGGATGCGCGAAGGCTTCACCTGGGGGTTCATGCCGATGCGGGTGAAATCGTCCCGGTAGAAGCTGATGTCCATTTGCCCCAGGGGCGTGTCGATAGCCAGGAGCTGGTGCAGACGTTCGGCGATCCAGACGCCACCCGTGTGAATGCCGATCATGGCCGGGTCGGGAATCTTTCTGTCTTCCAGATGCCGGCGCGTCAGGCGGGCCATGCCCTGGACGATATCCAGGATGGCGTCCTGCTGCATGAAGATGCGTTTGCTCATGTGCTGCTGAACCAGGTTTCGAGGATGAGTTTGGCGGCCATGGAATCGATGCGCGTCACATCCCGGGTGGCGATGCCGCCGATGCGGCTCCAGGCTTCCCGGGATGTTAGCCGTTCGTCCGCCAAGTGTACAGGCAGACCGAAGCGCCCCTCCAGCTGCCGGGCGAACTTGCGCGCCGCCTGGGTCATGGGGGTTTCTTTCTCGTCCGGGCCTATGGGCAGACCCACCACCAGGCCCTGGGGGCGCCATTCCTCAATGAGGCGTCGGATGCTGTCCCAGTCAGGTTTGTCCTTGACCCGGTTCAACACCGTCAATGGATTGGCCGTGCCGGTGAGTGCCTGGCCCACGGCCACGCCGATCTTGTGGGTGCCGTAGTCGAAGCCCAGCAGGGTGTCAGGCATGGCCGCCGATGTTGCTGATGAGATTCAGGTCCACGCCAGCCAGGGTGGCGGCTGCTTCCCAGCGTTGTTCCAGGGGCGTGTGAAAAATGATCTCCCGGGAGGCGGGGCTGAACAGCCAGCTGTCCTGCTGCAGCTCGCTTTCGAGCTGCCCCGGCCCCCAGCCCGCATAGCCCAGGGCGATGAACACCTCTTCCGGCCCTTCCCCCCGGGCCAGGGCCTGGAGCAGGTCGCGGGAGGTGGTCACGGCCATATCGTTACTGATCACCAGGGTGGAGTCCCAGCGCTTTGGCGGGGAATGGAGCAGAAAGCCCCGGTCTTCCTGCACCGGGCCGCCGATATGCACGGGCATGTCTGCCGGCGTTTGCGGCGTCTGCTCGATGTCCATGTGGTGCAGGATGTCCGCCAGCCGCAGGTCACAGGGCCTGTTGATGACGATGCCCATGGCGCCGTCCTTGTTGTGCTCACAAATATAGGTGACGGTGCGGAAAAAGTTGGGATCCCGCAATACGGGCAGGGCGATCAGGAAGTGATCGGTCAGTGAGGAAGATTCGCTCATGGCAAGACAATTATACCAACAGCATGAGATACCTTGCCAGATGCTCCTTTCCTTCAGGTTTGGGAACCTGGCCTATAATGCAACAAAAAAAACACCAGATCCAGCGACCACCAAGGGGCTTTGATGATCTACCAATTCAATGAATTTCGGTTGAACCCGGACAAAAAGCTGTTCTACCGGAATGGTGAACTGCTGGAGGTGGAAAACAGGGTGTTCCAGTTCATCCTGTTGCTGCTGGAACGCTACCCGGAAACCTTGACCCGGCGGGAATTGCTGGAAACCCTCTGGCCCCGGCAGGAAATCAGCGACTGGGCCCTGTCCCAGCTGATTCGCCGAACCCGCCAACTGCTGGGCGATGACAGCAGGCATCCCACCTACATCAAGACCATACATGGCGTGGGCGTGCGTTTTCTGGTTCAGCCCGAGTCCTTTGCCGAAGACAGGCCTGCGGTGGAATTCCGGAAGAAAACGGCGGAAAAACCCAGGCGCTGGCCATGGGCTGCCCTGGGACTGGCGCTGGTGGTCGCCCTGGCTGCCTACCTGGTCACCCGGCCCGGAAAATCACCCTCCCTGGACCTGGGGGATTATCCCTACACCATTGCCGTGTTGCCTTTCGAGAACGGCAGCGGGGATGAAACCTACGCCTGGATAAACCTGGGCCTCATGGACATGGTCCGGCAGCTCCTGGGGGAGTCTGCCGGTATCAACACAGTGGAAACCAAAAAGGTGATCAGCTATCTGGACAACATGGCCCTGGATGAAACACCCGCTTCGCCCCTGGAAATGCTGAAAGTATTCGAGTCCCTCTGCGGAGATCTGGGGTGCCAGATACTGCTTTCCGCCCGTCTCGAAAGCGCCGGTCCGCATCCCAGAATATCCTATCAGGTGGTCAGTTCCAGGGGGATCTCCAAACGCAAGACGGTTCATGGGAATACCGTCATCGAAACCGGATCAGCGCTTGCCGGCAGCATTGTCCGGCTGGTGGACCCGGCGCAACCCTGGCTGGTCAGCGCGCGGGACACCTATTCCACCGATGAAGCCGCCAACCAGGCCTACGCCCTGGGTATTCAGGAGCTGTTCAACGGCCAATATGCGTCCGCGGCCCGGTTCCTTGAAATTGCCCTGCAAAAGGAGCCGGAATTCGTCTGGGCTCGGGTAAAGCTGGCGGATGCCCGTTATCGCAAGGGTGAACTGGACGAGGCGCTGAAAATCACGGATGGCCTGTTGGCGCGTGATGATTTGCCGCCGGATGTCCGCTACCAGGCCCTGCGGGTGGTGTCCAATGTCCAGTACACCAAGGGGGAGCTTGGTCTGTCGCGGGAAACCTCCCGACGCCTGTTGAAGATGGCAGAGGAAGCGGGGAATGTCGTAGATCAGGCTATGGAAACCATGAATATCGGCACCAGTTACCAGGCTGCTGGGGATGTGGACAGAGCCCTGGAATATTTGCTGAAGGCCAGGGAATTGTACCGGCAGGCCGGATACCGTCCCGGGATTGGTATGGTGTCGTTCAATATCGGCAATATCCACATGACGGTCAATGATTACGCCCAAGCGGAAAAATACTACAAGGACGCCGAATTGCAGTTTCTGCGCCTGGGCAACCGGCAATACCTGGCCATGACCAAATTTCAACAGGCCGTTATCTTGAAATCGAAAGGGGAACTGGGCCGCGCCGCCGGCATGTTGACGGATTTGCAGGCAGCCTTCGAAAAACTTGGAGCTACTGAAGGGGTTGCCCTGGCAAAGGTTGAACTGGCCGATATTCATATCATGGAAGGGAAGTATGAGGTCGCCGTAAATGAAATCAGCAAGATGCTTCCTGATTTCGAACGGCAGGGATTGAAGTATGCCGGCCACATGGCAGCCAATCTGTTGGCGCGCGCCTACCTCAACCTGCATCTGCCCGACCAGGCCAGAAAGTATATGCAAAAAGAAAGCGAGTTCGCCTCCCCCGACCCTGCCTACGCGCTCTTGTCTGCCCATCTTGCGTACGAGGAAAAGCGTTTCGCGGATGCCGTGGATATTGCCAGGGCCGTGAAAGAAAAGGCCGGCAGTCTCTGGCTGGCCAGCCATGAGAAATATCTGCGGGCCTATGAAACCGCCCTTTCAGACCAGAAGTGGCGTGAAATCATTTTCTGAATAACCCGGCGTATTTTCCCTTCAACTTTACGCTCTTTCGCCGGGAGGCTGTCGTCCTTTGCGTCACCTCCGGGGGAGAGGGATTTATTGTGAAGCCTACCGCCCGTGTTCTTTTTTGTGAATCAAGCTACTGATTTATAAAGCGTTCACAATCTCTTCACAATTTCCTCCAGGTAAATCAAGCCACCAGGCTGCCCTCTGGCCATGATCCAGGCACAGCCTTGGCTGTTGTCCTGATTTCACTATTTGGAGGATGTAATCATGAAAAACAAGATTCTGTTCAAAAAGCGCCTGCTGCCCCTGCTGCTGGCGGGAGCCTGGGCGGGTGGCGACGCCTTGGCGGAGGCGCCGGCCCCGGGGGACTATGAAGCCTTTGTGGAGGCGGCGACCTATGTCTGCACAGGCACCCTGTTCGATGACGTGCCCGATAGCCATTGGGCCTGCGGTTTCATCGAAGAGTTCGCCAACCTGAACATCACCCAGGGTTGTGGTGGCAACAATTTCTGTCCCGAGGATTTGGTCACCCGGGCGCAGATGGCGGTGTTCCTGGTCAGGGGACTGGAAGAGGCGCTCTACGACCATCTGGACGGGGCGGGTTCCGGCCTGGACGCTGACCTGCTGGACGGTCAGCACGGCAATCATTACCTGGACTGGAGCAATTTCATCAATGTTCCCGCCGACCTGCTCGATGGTGATGCCGACACCCTGGCGGGGCTGAGCTGCAGCAGCGGCGAGGTGGCCAAGTGGAATGGCAGCGCCTGGGCCTGCGCGGCGGATGATACGGCCTCGGGTGGAAGTGGCGATATCACCGCCGTCAATGCAGGCACGGGCCTGAGCGGTGGGGGCGCCAGTGGCGACGTGACCCTGAGCGTGAATACCGCGATGGTGCAGCGCCGGGTATTGGGTATCTGTCCCCAGGGACAGGCCATCCGTTCCATCTCGGCTACCGGTGCAGTCGTTTGCGAGGTCGATGATGACACCATTGCGCCGCCGGCCTGGGAGTTGGGCGGCAATACCGCCGGCAGTGGTGACTTCATTGGCACAGTGAATGCTGAGCCATTTACGGTGAAGGCCAATAACAGAACCGTAGTCATTGTCAAAGACAACACCTTTTCTGGCCAACATGCGCCTGAAATTCAGGCTGGGGCATTTTTCAATGTTACGTCAGCACCAGGTGCAACCGTTGGAGGTGGTGGAGGCAATCCCACTACTACCGACTGTGGCACTGGCAGCCAGCCATGTGTCAACAAGGCCGCAGGGGCTTATTCGACAGTGTCCGGCGGCAACGGGAATTATGCCAGCGCAGGCAGCAGCACGGTAGGCGGCGGGCACCATAATGTTGCCGGCGATGCTTTCGCTACAGTCGCCGGAGGAAGAATCAATAGCGCCAGTGGCGCTGGTTCCACGGTTGGGGGCGGCTTGAGTAACATTGCCAGTGGCACCGATTCTGCGGTCAGTGGAGGGTTAGGAAATGTTGCTGATGGACTGTTATCGACAGTTCCTGGCGGCTTCCATAATAGCGCTGGTGGCAGATACAGTTTTGCCGCAGGCAATCGAGCCAAGGTTCGTGATGCCAATCAGGCAGGTGATAGTGATGGTGACCAAGGCACCTTCATCTGGGCAGACAGCTCCAGTACGGATTTTACATCCACCGGCCCCGACCAATTCCTGATCCGTGCCCGCGGTGGCGTGGGCATCGGCACCAATGCACCTAACTATCAGCTGCATGTGGTTGGCAGCCACAATACTTCTGCCGTGACACGCATCCAGAACACCAGCACAGGTGTCAGCAGCGATGCCCTGCATTTGGTAATCAACCGGCAGGATCCAGGCTCCAAGAATGATTTTGTCGTGTTTTTCGGATCAGACGGCGCGGGCGGCACCACGGCTGTTGGCGCCATCGATGGTGATGGCGCGGGCGGAGTCAACTACCGCAGCGGAGGAGCAGATTTTGCTGAATACCTGCCCACGGAACTGCCAGACCTGCAGGCCGGGGAGGTCGTTGCCCTGCGTAAGGGCAAACTGTGGCGGAACACTGCCAATGCCGAACGCCTGTTCGTCATCAGCACCGCTCCTGTGGTCACGGGTAACAGCGACATGAAGGATGACGAGGGCAAGGCCCTGGCAGCCTTTACCGGGCAGGTACCCGTCAATGTCACGGGCAGCGCGGCCGCCGGTGACTGGCTGCTGGCCAGTGGCGCCAATGACGGCAAGGCCCGCGCAGTCAGCCCGGAAAATCTCAAGGCTGCGGATTACCGCGACATCATCGGCCGGGCTTTGAGCCGTGACCAGGATGGCCAGGTACGCGCCCTGGTCGGCCTGCCTCCCCGGGATCTGCTGGCCCGGCAGCAACAGCAGATCGCCCGCCTGGAGCAACGCTTGCAGGATCAGCAACAGCGGATGGCCGACCTGATGCGGCGTTTACAGCAAGTGGCGGCCCGCCAGCAGTCAGCCGGGTTGATGGTGGCTGAACGCTGATAGCCCCTTCTACCCCTCGTCTTTCCGCCACGAAGCTTGCGGCAACAGCCCTCTCCCCGCCGGGGAGAGGGTTTGGGAGAGGAGGGATGATTTCAATGTCGAGATTTCAAGGTGAAGCCAATGCCTCTGTCTTATGCAATATATATGTTTTTCATCGCGCTGTTATGGTTGAGCAGTGCCGCCGTTGCCCAGCCGGTGACCATTGCGGATTCAGAATTCGCGTCTGCCGACTGGGCGTCCATCGTCACCAAGACCACGGGAGGCGCCAGCCAGTCGGTATCCCAATCCGCCAGTGGCGGCAATCCCGGCACCTACCGGGAAATGATCCACAGCCTGCCTTCCAACAGCAGTATTGTCGTGGTGCATGAGTTCCTGGGCGCCTCCTATGATCCTTCGGTGCAGGGGGCCATCAGCACCCTGGATTACAGTGAAGACCACAAGGAATTCAGTCCACCTTTTTCCGGGGCCGCCATTGGCGCCAGGCCGGCTCTGCGTCAGGGCGGGGTCTGGTATTTCGGTCCGGATCTGACCTTCAACGGCCTGAGCTGGCAGTCGGTGCATCTGACCGGCTTGACGCAAATGGATTTTTCCGGATCTGACGGCGGCCATCCCGATTTTACCGCCTCGGGTGGCGAGATCAGATTTGGTTTCGCGCGAAGCAACACCAACCGCAGCCATATTGGGGGCAGCCCGGTCGACAACAGCAATGCCTCTGGTTACGACACCACCAGTGGCATCGATAACTGGTCTTACACCCTGCAGAGCCAAGCCCTGCCGGTTGTCGACCTGTCGGCCATCGATGCCAGCGCGGCGGAAGCCGGCGCGGATGTTGGTGTGTTCCGGGTGAGCCTTGGCGCTTCGGGAGGGGGTGATGAGGCGTCTGCTCTCGCTGTGGACGCGCCGGGGCTTGTCGTGTCCTATGCCGTTGGTGGCAGTGCCACTCCCGGTTCTGACTATGTCGCCCTGTCCGGCACCGTGACTATTCCGGCCGGTGCGACCACCGCCGACATCACCATAACCCCCATCGACGACGCCCTTGTGGAGCTGGATGAGAGCGTCACCCTGACCCTGTCCGCGAGCAGTGGCTATCAGCTGGGCACGTCCACTACCGCAACCATCATCATTGCGGACAACGATGATGTGGCGGTCGATACGGCGAAGCCTGTGCCTTCCCTGTCATTTCGTGGTCTGGCTTTTCTTGCCCTGATCCTTGCCCTGATAGGAGTGGCCTGGGTGAGAAATCGGCAGCGGGGCTGATTGCGTTCATTGCTGGGCTTTTGCCGGATGACCTGCGGTCTGATGCCTGCGGAGTCAGCCAAACCAGGCCCGGCCCTGGCCAGGGAAGGCCAAGGGTCATGGAAGGTTTCGTCAACGCGGACTTGCGCAGCTGTCATGGCGCCCATGAAACCGCCCGTGATTTCCCGTGGGCTATTTTCCGGAAGACAACTGGTTGCTGTTCAGGAACTGCCATGTGCGGGTGATGTCCAGGATGTCCACATCCTTGCGGATTTCTTCCGGGAAGGGCGCGAAGGGCGCCGCCAGCTTGACGATACGCACCGCCGCGTCGTCCAGGATCTTGTGGCCGGAGGAGCGCACCACGCGAATCTGCTGCACGGAACCGTCGGCTCTCAGGGCGACATGCAGCAACAGGTCGCCATACAGTTTTTTGCGCTTGGCCTCGTCGGGATAGTTGAGGTTGCCGACCCGTTCCACTTTCTTGCGCCAGGCTTCCAGGTAGGCCGCATAACGGTATTCCTTGGTGCTGGCGTTTATCGCCTTGTGGCGCGGACGCTGGGAAGCATAGCGGCTGCTTCGGTCCAGTTCCGCCGTGAGGCGGGCGATTTCCCGGCGGGTGCTGGACAGGAGCTGGGTCAGGTCGGGTTTCCGGCGCGCCTTGACCGGGGCTTTTTTGGCCGGATTGATTTTGTGTGTGGAAGGTTTTTTGGTGGTGACCGCCTTGGGCTGGCGCTGGGCCTCAGGCGCCTTGGCGCCGCTGCGAACCCGTTCTTCGGACGCCTTCCGGCTTTTCTTGAGCGCTGGCAGGGTGGGCACGGCCCTGGGCCTGGCCTGCCCTTTTCTGTCGGTGCCGCCTTCCTGGTTCTGCCGGGAGAGAAAATCGGCTTCCTCCGGTTTGGGTTGTTTCTTGGGCGTGGGAACAAGGATGACATCCAGGCTGGGTTGGGTGGCCTGGGGCTGGGGTGGCGGCATCTGGAAGGTCACGCCCAGGATGAACAGAGCGTGCAGAATCACCGCTGTCACCAGCATCGTGATCAGCGCCTCGTTGTGAGGGCGGCGGTGCATGGTGCTCATGGCAGCCCGTGCCCGACATCGTCCATGAGGGGGGCGGAAATCTTCACGGTCTGTTGCTTGTCCATCAACTGTACTCTTTTCGCCATGGCGGGATTCATGTGAACCACATTGTCGTCATCCACCAGCAGCACATATTTTATGCCCATTTGCCGGGCGATGCGGTGCCAGTCTTGCGGTCCGGCGACGAACAGGGCGGTGGCTGCCGCATCGGCCACCATCGCATTTTCATGGATCACCGTTACCGAACGGGTGCCCCGGGCGGGATGGCCGCTGCGGGGGTCGATGATGTGGTGATAGACCTTGCCCTTCCACAGATAGTTTCGTTCATAATTGCCGGAAGTAAAGACGCTTTCGTCGCCTGATACGTACAGGAATCCGAGAATGCCGGAACCGCTGGCGCCGCGAATGGCAATGCGCCAGGGATGCCCCCCGCGGGAACCGATGGCGCGCAGGTCACCGCCGCTGTTGACGATGGCGTTTTCGATACCCATTTCCCGCAGGTGTGCGATGGCCAGGTCGATGCCATAGCCCTTGCCCACGGCGCCGAAGTCGAGTTGTACCTCGGGATTTCGGCAGCGGGCATGGATGCCGTCGATTTCGATGTCGTCCATGCTGGGGTTGGCTTCCACCAGTTTGCGCACTGCCTCTTCATCCGGGGGATGCCAGGGTTCCAGGGTGTCGCGCTGAAATCCCCACAGGCGTATGAGGCGGCCAATAGCCGGATTGAACAGGTTGTCGCTCTGCCGGGCCAGTACCGCTGATTTTTTCATCAGCACCAGTACCGAGGGCGGTACGGCAAAACGCCTGCCTTCGGCCAACATCTTGTTGGTGTAGGTGAGAGGACCGGGGGACCAGGCGTGCCAGGCCCTGTTCATGATGGCAAAATCCTGTTCCAGGGATTCCACGGCGGCGAGGGCCTTTTCTCTCGGTACACCGACGATGCTTACATCCGTCAGGGTGCCGAAAGCGAGAAACCTGCTGTTGTGTACAGGCTCGTTCTTGTCGCAGCCCGCCAGCGCAAATGCACCAAGCAGGGTCAATATGGTCAGAAGGGGAACTCTCATGCCTGGAGTCTGTTCTCGATGCTGTCCATCAGCATGCCGCTGATGTTGAGGTTGTAGAGCTTGTCCAGTTCCCGGATGCAGGTGGGGCTGGTGACATTGATTTCGGTGAGATAATCGCCGATTACGTCCAGTCCTGCAAACAGTATGCCTGCTTCCTTCAGGCGGGGTGCGACCTGTTCCACAATCCAATGGTCACGATCGCTCAGTGGCACGCCCCGGGCGCTGCCCCCGGCGGCAAGGTTGCCCCGGGTTTCACCCTCCCGGGGGATGCGTGCCAGGGCCCAGGGCACCGCCTCGCCATCGACCACCAGGATGCGTTTGTCGCCGGCGCTGATTTCCGGGATGAATTTCTGTGCCATGGCGTAACGGGTCTGTCTGGTGGTGAGGGTTTCCAGGATGACGTTGGTATTCGGGTCATCCCGCCTGATGCGGAATATGGATTCTCCTCCCATGCCTCCCAGGGGCTTGAGAATGATGTCCTGGTGTTTGCGGAGAAAACGCTCGAAGTCCTGGTAGCGCCGGGAAACCAGGGTGTCCGGCGTGCACTGGGGGAACCAGCTGGTGAAGAGCTTCTCGTTGGCGTCGCGCAGGGCTTGGGGACGATTGACCACCAGCGTCCCCCGGGCTTCCGCCTGCTCCAGCAGATAGGTGGCATAGATGTATTCCATGTCGAAGGGGGGATCCTTGCGCATGAGAATGACGTCCATATCATTGAGTCGCAGGATGCGTTCCTCCCTGCTTTGGTGCCAGTGCTCAGCATCGTCGAACACTTCCAGTGGTCTTGCCCGCGCCATCGGCTGGCCGTTTTCCAGGTAGAGGGAATCCATTTCCATGTACCAGATGGTCCATCCCCGGCGCTGGGCTTCGAGCAGCATGGCAAAGCTGCTGTCTTTATTGATCGTGATGGTATTTATGGGGTCCATCACAATTCCAATATTGGTCGTCATGTTAGAATCACCAGTCGTGAAAGTGTCTCGTGAGTCGAAGACAAGTTTGAGTGAGGTCAAGGCTGTCGGGAATTTGCATAGCGGTCTTGCCTTGGTGTATACAGCTTGCTATGTTGCATGATAAAGGCAAACATATTGCCAGTAATAATAATGAGTTATGGGGGCAACGTAACACGTATCTAACAGGTGGCCGGGAAGCCCGGCCTGGATTCGGAGGAGGGAGCATGTCTTTGGGGAAATTGCTGGCTATCGCCGGTTGTCTTGCTATATCTGTCGGCAACTGTCTGGCGCTGTCGGAAGAAGAGTACCTGAAATATATCGATGCCGAGGCATCCAAGCTGTCTGAACCCGCCACCGCCCGGGCGCCTGATTCTTCTCCTGGGAAGAACCTGGAAGCCAAGGATGCCTCCCAACTGAGTCAGAAAGAATTCGAGCGGTTGCTCAAGGCCAAGGCCAAGGGAACCTACTCGTTCTACGAGTCCCTCGTGGAGAAAGACAAGGCCGAGGTATACAAGTCCTATGTAAAGGGGGCGTCCATGGGACAGATCCGGCGGATGATCATAAATCGAAAGATGAATCGGTGACAAGACAATAACAGGAAAAAACGGAATCAATCAGGAGAGGTGGAAAAAGAGATGAGTCTGAACATGAACAAGGGGCTGAAGGTTTTCCTTTGCATTGCCGCAGGCTTTGGGATGCTGTGCTCCCTGGCGATTGCGGAAGAGGTAAAGGTTGGAGCAGGCAACAAGTTCGTGGGGCTGACGGCGGACAAGCCCTATATCTATGTCATTCATGATGGCAATTCGGTCAAGGTACAGCGTGTCCAGGATCCGAACTACGAGTTGAGTGGATATTACGCCAAGACCATCCGTCCCTGCCCCCCCCACTGTCTCAAGCCCATGAGTCCCAGTCCGGATGTCCAGACGTACGGTGAGGTCGAGATGTTTCAGTTCATGGAAACCCAGTTGCGCGATGGCAGCGGTGTGCTGATCGATGCGCGCACGCCCTCCTGGTACAAGAAAGGCACGATTCCCGGGGCGGTGAATATCCCGTTTACGGAGTTCACCAAAGAACCGGATTCTCCCGAGGTGGCCCAATTGCTCGAGCGTTTTGGGGCCAAAGAGAGGGGTGAGATAGGTTTTTTCACTGCCCTGCTGGAAAAATGGGGCATCATCGATGCCAAGTACAAGACGGAAGACTGGGATTTTACCAATGCCAAGAACCTGGTGCTGTTCTGTAACGGACCCGACTGCGGTCAGTCTCCCCGGGCGATCCGCGGCTTGCTGGCAGCGCAGTATCCCGCTGACAAGATAAAGTATTACCGGGGCGGCATGCGCATGTGGGAGTTCTGGGGGCTTACCACCATCATTCCCAAGACCGGTGAAAAGCATTGATTTCCGAATGTCGCCCGCTATCTGTTTTCGTCTGGTGCTGTCGGAGCAGGAGAATATGTTTTTCTGCTCAATGAGGTCGGGGTGTAGTATATTTTCCATACCATGACGATCGTGTTTACAGTGAGTGGCAGCAATGAGTGATGAAGCTTCCGGGCTTTCCGGCCTCAAGATAATGGTCATAGACGACAGCAAGACCATCCGGCGTACGGCAGAGAACCTGCTGACCAAGGCGGGTTGTGAAGTGGTTACTGCAGAGGACGGGTTCGAGGCCCTGTCGCTGGTGGCGGATCATCATCCCGATCTGATCTTCGTGGATATCATGATGCCACGGCTGGACGGCTACCAGACCTGTGCGCTCATCAAGAACAACAAGGCCTACAGTGATACACCCGTGGTCATGTTGTCCAGCAAGGACGGACTGTTCGACCGTGCCAAGGGACGCCTTGCAGGCTCAGACCAGTACCTGACCAAACCTTTCAGTCGGGACGAGTTGCTCGATGCGATACGCAAGCATATTCCCAAGGCAGCATGAATTTTTGAATAAAGCAGGAAACACGAAATATGGCAAAAGTACTGATTGTTGATGATTCTCCCACTGAAGTGCATATCTTCAGCACGGCCCTGAGCAAAGAAGGTTACCAGGTGGTCGTGGCAACCGATGGGGAGGAAGGCGTACAAAAGGCAATGGAGGAAATGCCGGACATCATTCTCATGGATGTGGTCATGCCTGGACTGAACGGGTTTCAGGCGACCAGAAAGATCCATCGCAACGCGTCGACCAAGCACATTCCCATCATCATCGTGACCACGAAGGATCAGGATACCGACCGTGAATGGGGCATGCGCCAAGGAGCCAAGGATTACCTGGTAAAGCCCGTCGATGTTTCCGAACTGCTCGACAAGGTCGGCGAGATGGTCAGCTGATGGCCGACTCCGGTAGCCATAGCCTGGAAGCCGTGCTGCAGTACCTGTCCAGCGTGGACGAGCGCAGTCACGCCCAGGAATCGCTGGTTCCCGCCACCATGGTGAAGGAAGAAGACTGGCAGGGACTGGCTTTCGTGCTCGATGGCGTGAAAGTCATATCCGCAATGGAGGAAATCCGCGAACTGCTTCCCTACCCGAATTCGGTCACCCGCGTGCCTGGCACCCGGAGCTGGATGCTGGGGTTGGCGAATATTCGGGGAGAGTTGCTTCCCGTGGTGGATCTCCAGCAGTTCATTGGCGGCGGGCCGGTGGTGGTCAATGACCAGTCCCGTGTTCTGGTGATTCGCAACCGGGGGGCATCCATGGGATTGCTGGTTTCCTCGGTACTGGGAATGCGCAATCTTCCCTTGAGCAGGCAGATACAGGACACCCATATCGAAGGTGCTCTGGGGCGATATGTGTATGACGTCTTTGGGCTGGAAGATGGCGTATGGCCGGTTTTCAGCATGGCGGCACTGGCCAATGACGAGCGTTTCATGTCTGCGGCCGCCTGATTTCGGGGGGCGGAAAGGGAGCCGGTATTGATCCGTCAGGGCTGCCCCGGACACGAAATGACGTAGCGGCGAGCCGTTACGTTGAAGATCAAAACATTAGCTGGGTGGGTAGAACTCACAATTTGAAGGGGTTACAAAGATGGTAGCTAGAGCAAAGAAAGGATCCAGCCGGTCGGTCCTGGTTCCACTGCTTTCCGTTTTGCTGGTGTTGTCCATGGTTGCGGGGGTTATGGCCTTCGTCGCCTGGGCCAAGCACAGTGCAGACCTGGATAAGTACATACTGGGCGCGACCGAGCAGCAGGTGCTCGCTCATCGGATTGCCAAATACGCGGCCGATGCGGCAAGAGGTAAGGAGGCTTCCTTTGCCCGCATGCAGGAATCCCGGGACAGGTTCTCGCAGATTCTCGATATGCTCAAGAACGGTTCCGCCAGGGAGAACCTGCCTCCGTCTCCAGCGGCCATCCAGCCGGAACTGCACAAGGTGGAGAATGCCTGGCTGGAACTGCGCTCCCATGTGGATGCCATCCTCAACAACCAGGACGCCATTCTTTCGGTGAACGAGATCATCAACGGTATCCGGGACACGCTTCCTGATCTGCTGGAGATTTCCAACGAAGTCACCAATGCCCTGGTGGACGGCAAGTCTGATCCTACACAGATTTACTACGCGACCCGCCAGCTGTTCCTCACGGAACGGATCAATTCCGCACTCAACGACGTGCTTGCCGGTGGTTCTGCCACGGCGCTTGCCGTGGATCAGCTCACCCAGGACGTGGATGAGCTGAAAACCGTTATCGATGCCCTTGTCAACGGCAGTCCGGTGCTGGGCATCAAGGCAGTGAAGCGCCAGGACGTCAAGGAGCGGCTGCTGGAAGTCACCGCCATCCTGGGTGATCTCGACGAATCACTGAGTATGATCCTGGGCATGATCTCGGATGTTCTGCCCGCCCTGGAAGCCGTGGGTGAAACGGGCATGAGCGAGAAGGCTCAGGAAGCCGTGGCTTCGGGCGAGGTGCTGCCCGACATGGACGTACCCAGCCAGCTTGCCCTGTCTTCCGACAAGGTGGCCGAAGAAGTGGGCAAGCTGATCCGCCTGTATGGTACCGATGCAGCCGATCTCAAGATCGGCCCAATTTCGGTAAACGCCAAGCTGGTTACCGGTCTTGGTGTGCTTTCTGCCGTGCTGCTGATTCTCCTGGGCATGGTGCTGGTAGGGCAGGCGAGACGTCGTGAGGAAGCCACCGCAGAGCAGTATCAGCGGAATCAGGAAGCCATTCGTCGCCTGCTCGACGAAATGGGTGACCTGGCCGATGGTGACCTGTCGGTACAGGCAACGGTAACCGAGGACATCACGGGAGCCATTGCAGACTCCATCAACTACGCCATCGAGGCCATGCGCGAGGTGGTCGAGTCCATCAACCAGACCACCGAGGAAGTATCCAGTTCCGCACAGGAGACCCAGGCCACCATCCGTCACCTGGCGGATGCCGCGGAGCATCAGCGCGAACAGATCACCAGCGCCAGCTCCACCATCGACCAGATGACCAGCGCTCTGGAGAAGATGTCCGATGATGCAACCGAATCGGCACAGGTTGCACAGAACTCAGTGGAACTTGCGTCCAAAGGTGGCGAGGCGGTACGCCGTACCATCAATGGCATGGACAACATCCGTGAGCAGATCCAGGAGACCTCCAAGCGGATCAAGCGTCTGGGTGAGAGTTCCCAGGAGATCGGAAACATCGTGGAATTGATCGAAGACATTGCCGACCAGACCAACATCCTGGCGTTGAATGCCGCGATGCAGGCGGCCATGGCCGGTGAAGCAGGTCGTGGTTTTGCCGTGGTTGCCGACGAAGTGCAGCGCCTCGCTGAACGTTCCGCAAACGCAACCAAGCAGATCGAAGCCCTGGTGCAGACCATCCAGGCAGATACCAACGAAGCGGTAAGCTCCATGGAGGCCAGTACCACGGAGGTGGTCGGTGGTGCCGGTCTGGCAGAGGATGCGGGTGCTGCCCTGCAGGAGATCGAGAAGGTATCCAACGAAATCGCGGGCATCATCACCCGTCTGGCCGATTCGGCCCAGCAGGAATCTGCCGAGGCCCGTCAGCTCAACGACACAATGGGTGTGATTCAGGAGATCACCCAGCAGACGACCGAGGGCACCAGCAAGGCCGCGGAAGAAATCGGCGAGCTGGCAGAAAAGACCAACCGTCTGCGTCAGTCCGTTGCTGGTTTCGTACTGCCGGACAAGGTGTAACGCTAACTTCTGGTGCGTTGTCCGGATGAAAACAAAACTTGTCCTGGCAGCAGCTCATCCCGGGGATGATCGATGACCGACGTGGAAAAGCCTGATTACGCTACCCTGCGCTGGGTGAAGGAGGGTATGGATGAAACCATACTGCTCGCGCGCCAGGCGCTGGAAACCTACGTGCAGGAGGGATTCAGGGGCGATGGCATTCAGGAATACCTGAAGCATGTCCATCAGCTGCTTGGTACCTTGCGCATGGTGCAGGTATATGGCGCGGGCATGCTGGTCGAGGAGATGGAGCGCGTAGCCAAGCTTCTCGCCAAAGGCGAACTGCAGGGCAACGAACGTCTTGCCGAGTCCCTGATGCTCGGGCTCATCCAACTTCCCCCTTATCTGAACCGCCTGGAAAAAGGCGAACCCGATATTCCCCTGGTGTTGCTGCCTGCGATGAACGACCTGCGCGCGGCGCGTAACATGGAGCCTGCGTCGGAGGTGGTGCTCTATGCGCCCAATCTGGACCGGCTGGTGGAAAGGGAACCTGTCGTTCCCGGTTCGGGCAACGCGCGCATCCCCACCCTGGTCAGGAGCCTGCGCAACGAATTTCACAAGGCGCTGTTGCGCTGGTACAAGGACGACGACATAGAACAGGGGCTGGGCGGGGTTCTGCAAGTGCTGCAGAAGATCAATGCCGTGGCCGGCACCTTGAGACTGCGGCGGCTGATGGATGCCGCCGAAGCACTGGTCATCACCCTGATCGACGGTGAATTCACTGCCGACCAGGAGGTGAAACGCATTTTCAGCCGCATTGACCGCGTATTCAAGGATCTCATCGCCCATGGTGAGGAAGCCACGGTCAGTGACTTTCCCATCGACCTGCTCAAGAGCCTGTTGTATTTCGTCTCCCGTTCCCATTCGACAAATGCTGTCGTACAGACGGTGAAGCGGACGGCCGACCTGGCCAACAGTTTCCCCGACCAGATCCACAAGCCGGCTTCCGAAACCGTGACCGGTGCGGATGAGAGTGTGCTCCAGGCCGTGGCGGGCGAGCTGCACGAGGATCTGGGTCGGGTCAAGGAAGCCCTGGACCTGTATATCCGGGGTGACAGGGAAGAAACCCACCGCCTGGAAGGCCTGGCGGATCTGCTCAACAAGACCGGTGATACCTTGGGCATGCTGGGTCGTGGCCTGCTGCGGGAAAGGCTGGCTGAAGTGGCCGGGAAACTGGCGCAGGCCACGCAGGGTGGAGAGCTGCTCGACGATGACAGCCTGATGGAGATTGCCACGGCCATCGTCGAAGTCGAGAACGCCTTGGACCTTGCATCCGAGACTGCCGAAGCTTCCCTGGAGGCGGTGCGTGATCAGGAGGCGGAAGAGAACGTCGAGCGGGTGATTCAGGAAGCCTTTTCCGAGTTCTCCCAGATCAAGGACGGCGTGGAAAAGTATCTTCGCGGGATGGCGGGCGAAGCCGGTTTGTTCAGGGTGGCGGACAATGTTCACAAGCTCATCGGCGTGCTTTCCATGGCTGGCCTGGACAGGATATCTGATCTCTTGGCGCGGGCAGAGCCCATCCTGCGGGAGTTCGCGGATCAGGGCAAGGTTCTCGACGGCGTGCAGCAGAGCGCGCTGGTGGACCTGTTTGCCGGGCTCGAGTATTACCTCGAGGCAAGGCTGGAAAAACGCCACAACCTCGACAAGTTTACTGATTATGCCGAGGAAGCGCTGGAACGCCTGACTTCGGAAACAGCTGCCGGCGACGCGCAGGTGCATCCAGAGTTCGAATCAGTCGAAGAAAGCGCCCCTGTGGATGAGGACAGTGAAGAACTGTTTTCCGATTCCATGCCGCTGGAAGACCTTTCCAGGGAGGAACAGGCCATTGCCGCAGCAGCCGGTGACGAGTTCCTGGAAGAAGCGCCGCCTGCTGAAGAGGAGATGGCCGAGCCATCGTTCCTGGAAGAAGAGGCAGCGCCTGCCGAAGAGGAAATGGCCGAGCCATCGTTCCTGGAAGAAGAGGCAGCGCCTGCCGAAGAGGAAATGGCCGAGCCATCGTTCCTGGAAGAGGAGGCAGCGCCTGCCGAAGAGGAAATGGCCGAGCCATCGTTCCTGGAAGAGGAGGCAGCGCCTGCCGAAGAGGAAATGGCTGAGCCATCGTTCCTGGAAGAGGAGGCAGCGCCTGCCGAAGGGGACATGGCCGAACCATCGTCCATGGAAGAAGAAGCGCCGTCGCCGGCCGAAGCTGCCGGTGAGGTGGTCCTCACACAGATGGATGAAATCGATCCGGATATCTTCGATATTTTCATGGAGGAAGCCGGAGAAGAGCTGGAAGTCATACAATCACAGTATCCCCTGTGGCGCGAAAACCATGATGACGAGGCTGCGCTGCAGAACTTCCGCCGTTCCTTCCACACCCTCAAGGGAAGTGGCAGGATGGTGGGCGCCCATGTCATCGGTGAGTTCGCCTGGGCGGTGGAGAATCTGCTCAACCGCATCATGGAAGGCAGCATCAAGCCGTCTCCCGAGGTCATCGGCTACCTGGATGAGGTGGTCGCTTCCGTTCCGGCCCTGATCGAGGCCCAGTCCACTGGGGGAAGCGTAGCCCTGGATGTGGAAGGGTTGCGGGAAAGAGGGTTCGCCCTGGCGGAGGGCAGGGAAGCGCCGGCAGCGGAAGTGTCCGAGAGCGGGGAAGAAGCATTCGATGCCGAACTGGTGGAGCTGGAGGAGCCGCTGTCCGAGGAGTTGGTTCTGACAGACGACATCCCCGAGGGAGTGGATTCCGGGTTTGCCGAAGAACAGGAAAGCGCCCTGGAAAGTTCTTCCATCCTCCTGGCAGAAGACCTGGTGGACATTTTCCGCGCTGAATCCGCCACTCATCTGAAGGTCATCGCTGATTTCGTGGCGCAGTGTGACCATTGCACCGTTGATGCTGACCTGGTGCGCGCCGTTCACACCCTGCATGGCAGCTCCCATCTCGCCGAAGTTCTGCCCATGGCGACCTTGGCGGGAGAAATGGAACGCTACTGCAAACACATGCACCAGCTTTCCCATACCTGTGACGAACAGGCCCTGGGGCTGCTGAAGCGCTTCCACGATACCATGCAGCGCATGCTCGATGCCATCAATACGCCGGGCGTGGAGATCGACGGCTGGGAAGAACTGCTGGCCGATATCCGTGAGTTCGACCAGGCCTTGCCGGATGTCATTTCCGAGCTGCAGGCCAGTGGCGACAGTGAAGCCATATCCGACATCATGCCTGACCAGGAAACCCGGGAGCGGTTCCTGGAGGAAGCTGGCAAGCAGCTGGAGGAACTGGCAGGCCATCTCATGGACTGGCAGGAAGCTGCCACAGAGGAAGCCGGAGCCCGGATCCGGTCCAGCCTGGAGGCACTCAAGGAAGGCGCCTGGGACGCCGGACTCACGCCCCTGGGAGAACTCCTGCAGGGGCTGGAATCCTTCTTCGAGTTGCTCGAGAGCAGCGGTGGCGCCGTGGATGCGGATACCCGGAACACCGTGACCCGGCTGGTCGAAGATGTGGAAAGCTCCCTGGACCTGTTGCATCTCAATGGCAAGTTGCCAGACCTGAGCAGCCAGGCAGAACCCCTGGATTCCCTGTTGGCCGGCATGCGCCAGCTGGTGCCCGAGGCCGAAGCGCCGGAAACCGAAGCACCGCAAGCCGAAGCGGTTGATGTCGAATCCCTTCCCAGCTATGAAGAAGAAATCCCGGATCATATGGATGCTGAGCCGGAATCCATCCTGCTGTCGGAATCCTGGGACGAGGAAGAGAGCGTTTCCCATCTGCATGAGCCAGAACCTGAATCTGAGCCAGAGCCGGAGCCCGTGCTGGAGGCAGAGGAAGTGGCAGAGCCTGTGCCGGAGGAACCCGCGGTACCTGCCGTTGACGTAGATCCGGAGCTTCTGGACATCTTCCTCGAGGAAGCGGCTGAAATCGCGGAACAGCTGGAAGATCTCTACGGGCAGTGGGAGAAAGACATCACCGCCCGGGAGTCCGTGGATGGCCTGATGCGCAACCTTCATACCCTGAAGGGCAATGCGCGTTTTGCCGGACTCTTCCCCTTGGGCAATCTCAGCCATGCCCTGGAATCATTGTTTGAAAACCTGGCCTCCGGGAGGCTGGCGGCTGACGATGCGCTGATTCCCCTGGTGCGCCAGGGACTGGATGCCCTGCAAAACAGTATCGACCAGCTGCAAAGCTCCGAGCCGTTGCCGGATGTAGGGGAAGTGACCCGCGCCCTCGAGGCGGCCGCCGAGGGCAGGGAATGGCAGCCGCCTGCCGGTGCTGGGATGGAAAAGGAAACAGAAGCCGCCAGCGAGTCTCTGTCGTCTCCGACCACATCCGAGGTTTCGGAAGTCAGCACCGTTTCGGATACCCAGGCGGAAGAGTCAGTGTTCATGGAATCCCAGATGCTCATGGATGCCGAGCTTCTGGGCGATAGCGAGTTGCGCGAGCTGGAAGGCAAGGTGCTGTCTTTCCCGGGAGGCGAGATTCCCGCCCGCGAGGCCCAACGCCCCCCACCCCTGCAGGCAGAGGAAGAACAGGCCGGCAAGGGGGAAAGGGTGCGCGTGCTGGCAGAGCTGCTGGACCAGCTGGTAAACAATGCCGGCGAGGTGAGCATCTACCGCGCCCGCCTGGAACAGCACAACAAGACGGTTCAGAACAACCTGCAGGAACTCAACGAAACCATTGCGCGTCTGCGCCAGCAGTTGCGGGCGCTGGAAATCGAAACCGAGGCCCAGGTCCGCTCCCGCCATGAACGCGAGGCGGAGACCCGGCGGTACGAGGATTTCGATCCCCTGGAAATGGATCAGTATTCCACCCTGCAGCAGCTTTCCAGGGCATTGTCTGAAACCATCAACGACCTGGCCAATATCGGCGAAACCCTGAGCGAGCAGACCCGGGATGCCGACACCCTGATGCTGCAGCAGTCCCGGGTGACCAATGATCTCCAGGATGGCCTGTTGCGCACGCGCATGGTGCCTTTCAGTCGTCAGGCCTCCAGGCTGCAGCGGGTGGTGCGCCAGACTGCCCAGAATCTGGGCAAGAAGGCCGAGCTGGATGTGACCGGTGCGGAAGGCGAGATCGATCGCACCATTCTCAATCGCATCATGGGGCCTCTGGAGCATCTGTTGCGCAATGCCGTGGCCCATGGCATCGAGCCACCAGAGAAGCGGATACAGAACGACAAGCCCGAGACAGGCAAGGTTTCCCTGGTCATGTCCCGGGAAGGTACCGAAGTGGTGCTCACCATATCCGATGATGGCGCGGGCCTGGACAGTGATGCCATCCGCCGCAAGGCGGTGGCCAACGGCCTGCTCGATGAAGGCGCCGAGGTGGACGAGGACGCCTTGTACCAGTTTATCCTGCAGCCGGGCTTCACCACCGCCACGGAGGTGACCCAGGTCGCTGGCCGCGGCGTGGGCATGGATGCAGTGGTGAGCGAAATCAAGCAGCTTGGCGGCTCCCTGGAGATTCTTTCCCAGCGCGGCCGCGGTAGCAGTTTCGTCATCCGTCTGCCTTTCACCCTGGCGATTTCCGAGGCCCTGCTGGTGCAGGTGGCGGATGAAACCTTCGCCATTCCTCACGGCTCCGCTGAAGTCATCATCCGGGCAATGAGAAAGGACCTCGAAGCCTGTTATCAGGGCTATTCAGAGGGCATCGAGTACAACGGACATCTCTATCCCGTACGTTACCTGGGAGCCATGCTGGGAATTGCCGAGCCAACCCTGAGTGAAACCGTGAAATGGTATCCCCTGTTGCTGGTGCGCTCGGGTGAACAGCGTATGGCCATCCAGCTGGACCAGCTGCTGGGCAATTACCAGGTGGTGGTCAAGTCCATTGGCGCCCAGCTCAGCGGGGTACGCTGGTTCACTGGTGGCACCATCCTGGCCGACGGCAAGATCGCCCTGCTGCTGGACATGAATGCCCTGGTGCGCACGGACGTGGTTGCGCATGCGCCCATCCTGGATCAGGAAGACGAGGTCAAGGGTATCACCGTCATGGTCGTGGACGATTCCATCACCGTGCGCAAGGTCACCAGCCGCCTGCTGGAGCGCCACAATATGCAGGTGCTCACCGCAAAGGACGGCGTGGACGCCATTACTGTGCTGCAGGACGCCAGGCCGGACGTGATGCTGCTGGATATCGAGATGCCGCGCATGGACGGCTACGAGTTGGCGCGCCATATACGCAACACCCTCGAACTGGCGCACATCCCCATCATCATGATTACTTCGCGCACTGGCGAGAAGCACCGCCAACGTGCCATGGAACTTGGGGTGAACCGTTACCTGGGCAAGCCGTATCAGGAGACGGAACTGCTGGAGAACATCTACACTTTGCTGGGAGAAAAGGCTGATGCCTAATGTACAGCGGCACAGGGATGACGATCTTCAGGGACTGCTCATCCCTCAGCGGCAGACGCCTTTGCTGCTGCCCGTTTCCACGGTCATCGAAATCCTTGGTTACCGGGAGATCATGGATGCGGACAGTGAAGCGGGCTGGCTGTTGGGCAGGTTTTCCTGGCGCAATCTCACCTTGCCGCTGATTTCCATGGAACGTCTGCTGGGGGTGGAGCGTGAGGAAAGGCGGGGACGCGGCCGCGGACGCAAACGCATCATCGTGGTGCATGTGTTTTCCGACCGCCTCGACGCGCCTTTCGTGGGCATCGAAGCCACCGGCATGCCCAGAATGGTCAGGTTGAACGAGAAAAACCTGGCTGTGATGGAAGACGAATCCTGGCCCGGAGACTGGCCCATTTCTTACAAGGTCAGCGTGCAGGAGGCAGAAGCGCTGATACCAGATCTGGATCGCCTCGGTGAACTGGTGGCCGACCTTTGATCGGGGTCGGAGTCAAATGGGGGATGTTGGGAAGATCCGCTGGCATGGGACCGTTTGATTCCGTTCCCTGTAACAGTTGGGTGGAATATGACTCCGACCCTTTTGATCCGGGTTAGCAATAATCTCCCCACAATATCTGTATGGCGGCAATGGCTGCCAATGGCGCTGTTTCGGTACGCAGTATCCGCGGACCCAGGCGAACCCCCGTGCAGCCTGCCTCCTTTGCCAGGGTTCTTTCTCTTTCGCTGAATCCTCCTTCCGGACCGATGAGCAGGCCAAGCTGCTGCACCGGGCGTGGCACTTCTTTCAGGCAGTGCCGGGCCTTTGGATCGAGAAGCAGTGTTTGAGGAAGCGGGTTTTTCAGCCAGCTGCCCAAGTCTTGCGGGGCATGCAGTGATGGCAGCCGTCGGCGCCCGGATTGCTCGCAGGCGCTGATGATGACCCTGTGCCAGTGCTGTCGTTTCTTTTCCAGGCGCTCGGGCGTCAGTTTTTTCAGGCTGCGTTCCGTTACCAGGGGGGCAATGGAAGAGATACCCAACTCCACGGCTTTCTGTATGGCCAGGTCCATGCGTTCTCCGCGGGAGATGCCCAGGGCCAGGTGAATCTGCAGGTCGGGCAGGGGTTCTGGATCGCCGCTGGAGAGAATGCGGGCACGCGCCTGCCGTCTGCCGGTTTCCGTCAGCACGGCCTGATAATCGATACCGTCTTCTCCGTTGAACAGGACGATTTCCTGTCCTTCTCTCATGCGTAGCACCTGGATCAGGTGGCGAACCATGCCGGCGGGCAGGTCGATTTCCCCGCCCACCGGGAGCCTTCCGGGAAGATAATTACGCGGCTGGCGCACCGAGATTCAGATTGCTGCAAATGTCCATGACCGCGCCGGACTGGTTCATGGTGTAGAAATGCAGACCCGGAGCGCCGCCGTCCAGCAGGTTCTGGCACAGCTGGCTGACCACCTCTGTGCCGAAATTCCTGATGGCTTCCACATCGTCTCCCCAGGCTTCCAGGCGTTTGCGTATCCAGCGGGGAATCTCCGCGCCGCAGGCATCGGAGAACCTGGCCAGGGATTGATAATTGGTGATGGGCATGATGCCGGGAACGATCGGGATGTCGATGTCCCTGGCCTGGCAGTCATCCAGGAAACGCCAGTAGGCGTCCGGATTGTAGAAATACTGGGTGATGGCGCCATTGGCGCCGCTGCGTACCTTGCGGGCGAAGTTGTCCAGGTCCACGCTGGCGTTTTCTGCCTGGGGGTGAAACTCCGGGTAGGCGGCCACCTCGATGTGAAAATGATCGCCGAAGCTTCCCCGTATGAAGCTGACCAGTTCGTTGGCATAGTTGAGTTCGCCCAGGCCGCCCAGGCCGGAACCCGAGGGCAGGTCGCCCCGCAGGGCCACGATGCGGCGTATGCCCTGGCCATGGTAGCGTTCCAGGATTTCCCGGATTTCCTTCTTGTCCGCGCCTATGCAGGACAGGTGGGGCGCTGTGTCGATGTTCTGTTCCCGGAGCCAGTCCACGGTGGCAAAGGTGCGGTCCTGGGTGGAACCCCCGGCGCCGTAGGTGACGCTGAAATACTCGGGCTTCAGGCCATTGAGTTCCGCGACCGTGATCTTGAGCTTTTCCATACCCGTTTCGGTCTTGGGGGGGAACAGCTCGAAGCTGATGGAAGTGGTTTGATTTTGCATGATGCTCTCATTGTAGCCCGCATGGCGCTCAGCGCCATGCGGAAACGGCCAATCAATACCGGTAGTGATCCGGTTTGTAGGGGCCTTCCACGGGAACGCCGATATAATCCGCCTGTTCCTGGCTCAGGGTGGTCAGCCTGGCGCCTATTTTGTCCAGATGCAGGCGCGCTACTTCCTCGTCCAGTTTTTTGGGCAGGATATAGACCTCGTTCTGGTACTGGCCGGGGTGGTTGAACAGTTCCATCTGGGCCAGCACCTGGTTGGTGAAGGAATTGGACATGACGAAGCTGGGGTGGCCGGTGGCGCAGCCCAGGTTTACCAGGCGGCCCTGGGCCAGCAGGATGATGCGCTTGCCGTCGGGGAAGATGATGTGATCCACCTGGGGCTTGATCTCCTCCCACTGGTACTGCTCCAGGCTGGCCACGTCGATCTCGTTGTCGAAATGGCCGATGTTGCAGACGATGGCCTGGTCTTTCATGGCGGCCATGTGGTCATGGGTAATGACGTGATAGTTGCCCGTGGCGGTGACGAAGATGTCTGCCTGGCTGGCGGCCTCGTCCATGGTCACCACCCGGTACCCCTCCATGGCTGCCTGCAGGGCGCAGATGGGATCGATTTCGGTGATCCACACGGTAGCACCCAGGCCGCGCAGGGACTGGGCGCAGCCCTTGCCCACGTCGCCATAGCCCAGCACCACGGCAATCTTGCCCGCCACCATGACATCCGTGGCGCGCTTGATGCCGTCCACCAGGGATTCGCGGCAGCCGTACAGGTTGTCGAACTTGGACTTGGTGACTGAATCGTTGACGTTGAAGGCGGGGAAGGGCAGGTCGTTTTTTTCCGCCATCTGGTATAGGCGGTGCACCCCGGTGGTGGTTTCCTCGGTGACGCCTTTGATGTTCTTCAGGATATTGGAATACCAGCCGGGCTGCTCGCCCACGCGCTTGCGGATGGCGGCGTACAGCACTTCCTCTTCTTCGCTGGTGGGGTTGTCCAGC
Source organism: Sedimenticola sp. (assembly GCA_027026755.1). GTDB lineage: Bacteria > Pseudomonadota > Gammaproteobacteria > Chromatiales > Chromatiaceae > Thiolapillus. Next base: position 39,787 of record JALVNE010000347.1, read on the forward strand.
ACGGACAGGTCTTTCTCTGCCTTGGCGCCCAGGTTGATGAGCAGGGTGGCGTCCCCACCGTCGTCCAGGATCATGTTGGGGGTGCCGCCGTCGGCCCACTCCATGATGCGGTGGGTGTAGTCCCAGTATTCGGTGAGGGTTTCGCCCTTGTAGGCAAACACCGGAATGCCCTCGTCGGCAATGGCCGCTGCGGCATGGTCCTGGGTGGAGTAGATATTGCAGGAGGCCCAGCGTACTTCGGCGCCCAGGGCGGTCAGGGTTTCGATGAGTACTGCGGTCTGTATGGTCATGTGCAGGGAGCCGGCGATGCGCGCGCCCTTGAGGGGCTTGCTTTCCCCGTACTTGTCGCGCAGGGCCATGAGGCCCGGCATCTCGGTTTCCGCGATGGCGATCTCCCTGCGGCCCCAGTCGGCCAGGGAAATGTCTGCTACTTTGTAATCTGATTGGCTCATGATTCAACCTCGTTCTACGTCAAATGATGAGCGCCGTTGTGTTGCTGAGCCTGTGCCGAGCCTGGCCCCGGGCGGGGTCGCAGCGCTCCTCGGCGCAGGTGAGTGCCGTAGGTCGGGCTTCAGCCCGACAATACCTTTGGTGGTGGCTGTCGTGTCGCGCTGAAGCCCGACCTACGAATGGAGCTGGCGGTGACAGGTCATGAAGACCATCCGTTACAGTCCGGCATCCTCTTTGAGTGCCTCGGCCCTGTCCGTGCGCTCCCAGCTGAAGGCCCCGGTGGCCTCGTCGTATTCCCGACCGAAATGACCGTAGGCCGCCGTCTGCCGGTAGATGGGCCGCACCAGGTCCAGCATCTGCTGGATGCCCCAGGGGCGCAAGTCGAAGTGGCGATTCACCAGCTCCACGATTTTCTCGTCGGCAATCTTGCCCGTACCAAAGGTTTCGATGTGCACGGAGGTGGGTTCGGCCACGCCGATGGCATAGGATACCTGAATCTCGCAGCGGTCGGCGAGGCCGGCGGCGACGATGTTCTTGGCCACATAGCGACCGGCGTAGGCAGCGGAGCGGTCCACTTTCGAGGGGTCCTTGCCCGAAAAAGCGCCGCCACCGTGGCGGGCCGCGCCACCATAGGTGTCCACGATGATCTTGCGCCCGGTGAGCCCACAGTCACCCACCGGGCCGCCGATAACGAATCTACCGGTGGGATTGATATGGATGCGGGTGTCGTTGCGTATCCATTCCTCGGGCAGCACCGGCTTGATGATGTTTTCCATCACCGCTTCTTGCAGATCTTCCTGGGCGATGTCAGGATCATGCTGAGTGGACAGCACCACGGCGTCCACACCAACCACCTTGCCATCCGTGTAGTGCAGGCTGACCTGGCTCTTGGCATCCGGGCGCAGCCAGGGCAGCACGCCGTGCCTGCGCATCTCCGCCTGGCGCTGTACCAGCCGGTGGGCGTAGGTGATGGGGGCGGGCATGAGCACATCGGTTTCATTGGTGGCGTAGCCAAACATCATGCCCTGGTCGCCGGCGCCCTGTTCCTCGGGTTTCTCGCGGTCCACGCCCATGGCGATATCGCTGGCCTGTTTGCCGATGAGCGACATGACGGCGCAGGTGCTGCCGTCGAAGCCCACGTCCGAGCTGGTATAGCCGATGTCACAGATGACCTCGCGCACCAGCTCGTCCAGATCCACCCAGGCATTGGTGGTGATTTCGCCGGCGACGATGACGACGCCGGTCTTGACCAGGGTTTCGCAGGCCACGCGGGCGTGCTGGGGGTTCTCGTCCTGCGCCAGGATGGCGTCAAGCACGGCATCGGAGATCTGATCCGAGACTTTGTCGGGGTGGCCTTCGGATACGGATTCCGAAGTGAATGTGTAATTGCTCATGTGTTTGTTTCCAAAAATAAAAATCCCGTCCTGCACAGCAAAGACGGGATCCTTGGAATTTCCGGAAGCTCGCTTTAGCTGCACTTGATATAGCGCCCGCAATCTGAGTCAAATTGGCGCTGGAGACTCAATTATGGCAGGAGAGGGGCAATTGTCAACTTTTTATTGTTGCCTGCCCTTGTTAAACTAAACGGCTACTCAAAACCATCCAAGGCCTTTTCTCAAAATGGTATCCCTGCAGACTCCCGTATGTGATTTCGGCAAACCGGCCATCGACTTTTCCCTGCCTGGTGTGGACGGCAGGATCTGGACCCTGGACGATTGCAGGGGAGAGAAGGGCTTGCTGGTGATGTTCATCTGCAACCACTGCCCCTATGTGAAGGCCATCAGGGATCGCCTGGTGCGCGATACGCGCGAGCTGCGCGACCTGGGCGTCAACTCCGTGGCCATCATGTCCAATGATCCCACCCAGTACGAAGAGGATTCCTTCGAGAACATGAAGCGGGTGGCGGAAGAATACGATTTTCCCTTTCCCTATCTGCTGGATGAGACCCAGGAGGTGGCGAAAGCCTATGGCGCAGTCTGTACGCCGGATTTCTTCGGCTACAATGCCGATCTCGAACTCCAATATCGGGGCCGCCTGGATGCCAGTCGCAAGGAGGCTGCGCCAGCGGATGCCCGCCGGGAGCTGTTCGAGGCAATGCGCCAGGTGGCCGAAACAGGGAAGGGCCCGGAAGAACAGATTCCCAGCATGGGATGCTCCATCAAATGGATGGGTGAATAGGCGCGGGGGAGCCGTGCCAGGGAGATGCTTTTTTCGCCAAGGCGGGGGCGCCGGGGCGTGAACAAACTTCAGTTTATGGGCATATTCAAAACATCGGTAGTTACCGGCTGGCCACAGGGGTTATGCTTTCTGAATACTGAATATTGAATTTTTTACGGGGACGCCATAGCTCATGTCCCCGCAACTTCAAAACCGGCCTTCCCCATAATCGGTGGAGGGATAGAGTTTTTCATCAGCTTGAAATAGGGAGGGGCTTATGTCCTCGCGTAAAGATCTTGCAAATGCTATCCGTGCTCTGAGCATGGATGCCGTTCAAAAAGCCAATTCCGGACATCCCGGTGCACCCATGGGTATGGCCGACATCGCCGAAGTGTTGTGGAACGGTCACATGAAACACAACCCCTCCAATCCCGAATGGGCCGATCGTGACCGCTTCGTGCTTTCCAACGGTCATGGCTCCATGCTGATCTACTCCCTGCTGCACCTGACCGGTTATGATCTGAGCATCGACGATCTCAAGGCGTTCCGCCAGCTGCACTCCAAGACTCCGGGCCATCCCGAGTATGGCTATACCCCTGGTGTGGAAACCACCACGGGCCCGCTGGGTCAGGGCATCACCAATGCCGTGGGCATGGCCTTGGCCGAGCGCACCCTGGCCGCCCAGTTCAACCGTCCCGGTCACAATATCGTCGATCACCACACCTATGTGTTTATGGGTGACGGCTGCATGATGGAGGGCATCTCCCACGAAGCCTGTTCCCTGGCCGGCGTCTGGGGCCTGGGCAAGCTCATTGCCTTCTGGGACGACAACGGCATTTCCATCGACGGTCACACCGAAGGCTGGTTCGCCGATGACACCCCCAAGCGTTTCGAAGCCTATGGCTGGCACGTGATCCGCGATGTGGACGGCCATGATGCCGAAGCCATCGACAAGGCCATTCACGAAGCCAAGTCCGTGAACAACAAGCCTACCCTGATCTGCTGCAAGACCATCATTGGTTATGGTGCACCCAATCTCTGTGGTTCCCACGACTGCCATGGCGCGCCCCTGGGTGACGACGAGATTCAGGCCACCCGCGACAACCTGGGCTGGAACTATCCTCCCTTCGAGATTCCCGATGAGATCTATGCTGGCTGGGACGCCAGAGAAAAAGGCAAGGCTGCGGAAGCTGCCTGGGCCGAGAAGTTTGCCGCCTACAAGGCGGAGTATCCTGATCTGGCCGCCGAGTTCGAGCGCCGCATGAGCGGCGAGCTGCCCGACAACTGGCAGCAGGTGGCCGATGACTACATCAAGGCCACTGACGAAGCCGCTGCCAGCCCGGCCACCCGTCAGGCCTCCCAGAAGGCCATCACCGCCTATGCGGCGGCCCTGCCCGAGTTCCTGGGTGGTTCGGCTGACCTCACGCCGTCCAATCTGACCTCCTGGCCGGATTCCAAGACCATCACCGATACCGTGGCCGACGGCAATTACATCTCCTATGGCGTGCGCGAGTTCGGTATGTCCGCCATCATGAACGGCGTGGCCCTGCACGGCGGTTTCATTCCCTTCGGCGGCACCTTCCTGATGTTCTCCGAGTACGCCCGCAATGCTTTGCGCATGGCAGCCCTCATGGGCATTCGCAGCCTGTTCGTGTACACCCATGATTCCATCGGCCTGGGCGAGGACGGCCCTACCCACCAGCCCATCGAGCAGATTTCCACCCTGCGCCTGATTCCCAACATGGAAACCTGGCGTCCCTGCGATGCGGTTGAGACGGCTGTGGCCTGGAAATGCGCCATCGAGAAAAAGAGCGGCCCTTCCTGCCTGATCTTCTCCCGCCAGGGCTTGCCGCACCAAGTGCGCTCCGACGACCAGCTGTCCCTCATCGCCCACGGCGGTTATATCCTTCAGGATTGCGACGGCACGCCTGACGCCATCATCATTGCCACCGGCTCTGAAGTGGGCCTGGCCATGGATGCCGCCAAGCAGCTCACGGAAGAAGGCAAGAAAATCCGCGTGGTTTCCATGCCCTGCACCGAAGTGTTCGATGCCCAGGACGAGGAATACAAAGAGTCCGTGCTGCCTTCCTCCGTCACCGCCCGGGTGGCCGTGGAAGCGGGTGTCACCGACTTCTGGTACAAGTATGTGGGCACCGGTGGCCGGGTCATCGGCATCGACCGCTTTGGCGAGTCCGCGCCTGCCGGCGAGCTGTTCAAGCACTTCGGCTTCACCGTCGAAAACGTGGTTGGCGCAGTCAAGGGCGTAATGTGATTCCCCGGCGTCTTCCCTCGCGGAAGACGCCAGTTCGTTTTTTGTTTTGAGAAAATTGGAGAAAATTTATGACTATCAAAGTCGGTATTAATGGTTTTGGCCGCATCGGCCGCATGGTGTTCCGCGCAGTGACCAACGATTTCCCCGGTATCGAAATCGTCGGCATCAACGACCTGCTGGACGCTGATTACCTGGCCTACATGCTCAAGTACGATTCCGTACATGGCCGTTTCCCCAAGGACGTGGCTGTTGACGGCAACGCTTTCGTTGTCGACGGCAAGAAAATCCGTCTCACCGCCGAGCGCGATCCCGCTGATCTGAAATGGGACGAAGTGGGCGCTGACATCGTCATCGACTGCACCGGCTTCTTCCTTACCGAAGAAGGCTGCCAGAAGCACATTTCCGCTGGCGCCAAGAAAGTGGTCATGTCCGCGCCTTCCAAGGACGGCACCCCCATGTTCGTGTATGGCGTCAACCACAACAGTTATGATGGCCAGGCCATCGTCTCCGCCGCTTCCTGCACCACCAACTGCCTGGCGCCCGTGGCCAAGGTGCTGAACGACAACTGGGGCCTGAAGCGCGGCCTGATGACCACGGTGCACGCTGCCACCGCTACCCAGAAGACCGTTGACGGCCCTTCCATGAAAGACTGGCGCGGCGGCCGCGGCATCCTGGAGAACATCATTCCTTCCTCCACCGGTGCTGCCAAGGCTGTTGGCGTGGTGCTGCCCGAGCTGAATGGCAAGCTCACCGGCATGGCTTTCCGCGTGCCCACCTCTGACGTTTCCGTGGTGGATCTGACCGCCGAGCTGGAGAAGCCTGCTTCCTATGACGACATCTGTGCCGCCATGAAGGCCGCCTCCGAAAGTGGCGACCTCAGCCGTACCCTGGCCTACACTGACGAGAAGGTGGTTTCCACCGATTTCCGTGGCATCGGTCATTCCTCCATCTTTGATGCCGGCGCGGGCATCATGCTGGACGATACCTTCGTGAAAGTAGTGTCCTGGTATGACAACGAGTATGGTTATACCTGCAACATGATGCGTTTCGTTGAGCATGTAGCCAACAACTGAGCCTAGCGCGCAGGGCGGGATTTCCCGCCCTGCTTGCGTTCAGCGTTTGCAGAATGCTTTGCAAAACATCTGGTTTTGCAAATCGTTTTGAACTTCAGTCCTGAACCTTCTGTTCAGGTTTCAATATTTTTCAGCAGGAGACAGCATTATGTCCGTTATCAAGATGACCGATCTCGATCTTTCCGGAAAGCGTGTACTGATCCGCCAGGATCTCAACGTGCCCGTAAAGGATGGCAAGGTGACCTCTGACAAGCGCATCCGCGCCTCCATGCCCACCATCAAGCATTGCATGGATGCTGGCGCCAAGGTCATGCTCATGTCTCACCTGGGGCGTCCCACCGAGGGCGAGCCTGCTGAAGAATTCTCCCTCAAGCCCGTAGCCGACTATCTCACCGAGGTCCTGGGCCAGGAAGTCGCCCTGGTCAAGGACTACCTGGAAAAGGCGCCCGAGCTGGAAAACGGCCAAGTGGTGCTGCTGGAGAACGTGCGCTTCAACAAGGGTGAGAAGGCCAATGACGAGGAACTGTCCAAGAAGTATGCGTCCCTGTGCGACATCTATGTGATGGATGCCTTCGGTACCGCCCACCGCGCCCAGGCCTCCACCCATGGTGTTGGCATGTTCGCTCCCGTAGCCTGCGCCGGCCCTCTGCTGGCTGGCGAGCTGGAAGCTCTGGGCAAGGCCCTGGGGAATCCCGACCGCCCCATGGCGGCCATCGTCGGCGGCTCCAAGGTGTCCACCAAGCTGACCGTGCTGGAGAGCCTGTCCAAGGTGGTGGATCAGCTCATTCCCGGCGGCGGCATCGCCAACACTTTCATTGCCGCGGCGGGCTACAATGTGGGCAAGTCCCTGTACGAGGAAGACCTGGTGGACGAAGCCAAGCGTCTCATGGAGGCCGCCAAGGCCAAGGGCGGGGAAATTCCCGTTCCCACCGATGTGGTAGTGGGCAAGGAGTTCTCTGAAACGGCTGAAGCCACCGTCAAGAAGGTGGAAGACGTGGCCGATGACGACATGATCTTCGATATTGGTCCAGAGACGGCGGCGCGCTTCGGCGAAATGATGAAGGCAGCCGGCACTATCGTCTGGAACGGCCCCGTGGGCGTGTTCGAGTTCGACCAGTTCGGTGAAGGCACCAAGACCCTGGGGCTGGCCATTGCCGAGTCCAGCGCGTTCTCCATTGCCGGCGGTGGAGATACCCTGGCCGCCGTGGACAAATACGGCATTGCCGATAAGATATCCTATATCTCCACCGGCGGCGGCGCGTTCCTGGAATTCCTGGAAGGCAAGAAGCTACCCGCCGTCGCCATGCTGGAAGAACGCGCCCAGTCCTGAGCCCAAACCCGAGACGGATAGAGACCACCCATGCCAAGACGCACGAAAATCGTAGCCACCCTGGGACCTGCCACCGATGACCCGAAGGTACTGGACGAGGTCATTGCCGCAGGGGTGGATGTCGTCCGTCTGAACCTTTCCCATGGCTCCCACGCGGAGCACGCGGAAAGGGCCGAGCGCATCCGCAACCGCTGCCGGGCCTCCGGCCGCCAGGTGGGCGTGCTGCTGGATCTGCAGGGCCCCAAGATCCGCATTGGTTCCTTCAAGGACGGACCCATCCAGCTGGAAGAAGGCGATCATTTCATCCTGGACACGGCCCTGGGCAAGAAGAGCGGCGATCAGGAGCGGGTCAGCGTCACCTACAAGGCCCTGCCCGAGGAAGTCTCTCGCGGCGACACCCTGCTGCTGGACGACGGCCAGATCGTGCTCTGGGTGGACGAGGTCATCGAGACCGAAGTGCGTTGCAAGGTCACCGTGGGCGGTGTTCTGTCGGACAAGAAAGGCATCAACAAGCAGGGCGGCGGCTTGTCTGCCCCGGCCCTGACCAAGAAGGACAAGGAAGACATCAGGTTCGCCGCCAGCATAGAGGCGGACTATGTGGCCGTGTCCTTCGTACGGTCTGCAGAAGACGTGGAAGCGGCGCGCAAGCTGCTTACCGAGGCCGGCGGCAGGGGCGGTATCGTCTCCAAGATTGAGCGGGCCGAGGCCCTGGATGCCATCGAGGAGATCATCGATGCCTCGGACGCCATCATGGTGGCCCGGGGCGACCTGGGCGTGGAGATCGGCGATGCCGAGCTGCCCGCGGTGCAGAAGATGCTCATCAGCAAGGCGCGCTCCATGAACTGCGTGGTGATCACTGCCACCCAGATGATGCAGTCCATGATCGAAAGCCCCATTCCTACCCGGGCGGAAGTGTTCGACGTGGCCAACGCCGTCATCGACGGCACGGACGCGGTCATGCTGTCCGCGGAGACGGCAGCAGGCAAGTATCCCGCCAAGGCCGTGGAAGCCATGGTGCGGGTCTGCGCCGAGGCGGAGAAGCAGGCGGCGACCCGGGTTTCCGATCATCGCCTGCACTGCGTGTTCGGTCGCATCGACGAATCCATCGCCATGGCGTCCATGTACACTGCCAATCACCTCGGCGTGAAGGCCATTGCCGCCCTCACGGAATCCGGCTCCACCGCCAAGTGGATGTCGCGCATTTCCTCGGGCATACCTATCTACGCCCTGACCTCCCACGTGGCCACCAGGCGCAAGGTGACCCTGTACCGTGGCGTGTACCCCGTGAGTTTCGACGTGACGGGCTACAATTCCCAGATGGCCAACGTGGAAGTCATCGAGGAGCTGCGCCGCCGGGGTGCGGTGCGTGATGGCGACCTGGTGATCATCACCAAGGGTGATCTGTCCGGCGTGGAGGGTGGTACCAATGTGATGAAGATCGTGCGCGTAGGTGAAGTCTATGTGCCCGAATGTGACTGAGAATACCCTGGCCGGTAGCCTGGCTGCCGGTCTTCGATGAATTTGAAATAACCTGAAAAGGAGAGAATCATGGCTCTGATTTCCATGCGTCAACTACTGGACTATGCCGCGGAACACGACTTCGGCATGCCCGCATTCAACGTCAACAACATGGAGCAGGTGCATGCCATCATGCAGGCTGCTGATGAAATGGACAGCCCCGTCATCATGCAGGGCAGCGCGGGTGCCCGCTCTTATGCCGGCGAGCCCTTCCTGCGCCACCTGATCACTGCGGCGACTGAAATGTATCCCCATATTCCCATTGTCATGCACCAGGACCACGGCTCCGAGCCTGCGGTATGTCTGCGCTCCATCCAGTCCGGCTTCACCTCCGTGATGATGGACGGTTCCCTGATGCCGGACATGAAAACCCCCTCCACCTACGAGTACAACGTGGAGACCACCCGCAAGGTGGTGGAGATGGCCCACGCCGGTGGCGTGTCCGTGGAAGGCGAGCTGGGCTGTCTGGGTTCCCTGGAAACCGGCATGATGGGTGAGGAAGACGGTCATGGCTCTGACGAGCAGCTGGACATGGATCAGCTCCTCACCGATCCCGATCAGGCGGCGGATTTCGTCGAGAAGACCGGCGTGGATGCCCTGGCCATCGCCATCGGCACCTCCCATGGCGCCTACAAGTTCACCAAGCCACCCACTGGCGAGGTGCTGCGTATCGACCGCATCAAGGAAATCCATGCCCGCATCCCCAACACCCATCTGGTCATGCACGGCTCCTCATCCGTTCCCCAGGAATGGCTGAAGATCATCAATGAGTACGGTGGCGACATGGGCGAAACCTATGGTGTGCCCGTGGAAGAAATCGTGGAAGGCATCAAGAACGGCGTGCGCAAGGTCAACATCGACACCGACCTGCGCATGGCTTCCACTGGCGCCATCCGCAAGCACCTGCACGAAAACCCCGCCAACTTCGATCCGCGCAAATTCCTCAAGGCGTCCACCGCAGCCATGAAGGATATCTGCAAGGCGCGTTACGAAGCCTTCGGCAGTGCTGGTCATGCCTCCAAGATCAAGCCCATCTCCCTGGAGGAGATGTACAAGCGGTATGAGTAGGATCTGCCGGATCAAGGTCGGCTGAATGAGCTGACCAACGGAACAAAAAAAGGCGCTTGGGCGCCTTTTTTTGTGGCTCATCGGACACCTTGTTCCGCCCAATCATGATGTCTAGCACATAGCAGATTCGGCTGATTTGAAACTCAGTGCACGACCGCCAGCCGATAGGTGGTGGTTGCTTTCGGAAGCAGAACGGGTCCAGGTATGGAACCGAACAATGGGCGAGACAAACCTCGAGGGGGAGATGGATGAATTGGCCGGTATTCAATTCCTCGCTCCGTCCCTTTCCCCGGACTGGCAAAAATTAGGGCTTGGAAATCCCCGAAAAAACCTGTATATTCCCTCATTGACAAATGGGCAAACTCATCGTGAGGTGGGGGCGCAAAGCCACGGGTCTAACGGAGTAGATAGCCGGGTTGCAAAACAAGTTATGTTGTGTTTTGCAAGATTTTGACACATTGGATTTGTGTTTTTTGCAAAGGGACGCGGAACGGGAACCGTTTCTGCGAGACGCAACGTAATGAGTGTTTATACATTTTTCTTATGGGTCGCATGTGACCTGTCGTGGGCAAACGTCGCTGTGGTGGAGACACCACCAGCGCTAGCTGCCATACGAAAGAAAACCTCTCTTGTCTTGCCCCAATCCGGGGCATCTGTCTCCGTTCTGAACAACGATTTTATCGTCCCGGGCGCTGATGGTCTGTCGGTGCGGGCTGCGCCTGAGCCGGACCGAATCGTCCCCCTTGTTTCGAATGCCGTTTATGACGGCAACGAGTCCGTGTCATTCAAACTACGCAAGGCATGGAAGACCGTCGCCTTGCAGTTCACATCTTTATTCAACATTCCGTTACTTAAGCTGTCGTCAGCAGTGGATGGCGGGGTGTGCCATGCAAGCATGGAAAACATACAGGAACGGGGCGAGAAGCCCCGGGAAAAGGTTGATATCAATGCCATGGTGGCCATGGCTTGGAGGGAAAGAGTATGAGAATGGTTAGATGGATAGGTTTGGCTCTGGTGTTTTGGGGAGGATTTGTCCCGGTATCTTCCGCTGTTGACATTGGTGTCACGGGCTTCAGCGTCGAATCCGGAACCGACTGCGATATCGCCACATATCGATTCACTACCAATGAGTCCTACAATGGCACCCCCCTTGATTTGCTCATCGAGGTTACCTCGGAGAACAACGACCGGGGATCCAATCCTTGTGCGTATGTAAGCGGCGGCCTGTTCAAGTACGAAATGGACAATGGACTTGCCACGGGTACCAGCGTTTACACTGAATTCATTGCCACTGTTGTCGAGGCAGGAACCAACACCCCGGTTACTGTTGACCGCCTGCTGGTCAGTTTTCTGGATTTGGACAGCTCCCCCAATGCAAGTGTTGGTACTGATGATGTTTACCTGAATCTGAACCAAAACAGCCAACCATTTCTCAGAGAAGGTACGAAGGTTACATTCTCTGAGGGCAGCTATCCTGCCAATGGTGCTTCCAGTCTTCCTTCTGGCGAAACATACGATGTAAAGTATAAAGGATGGGGTCCAAAGAAGATCTGTGGCGACACAGACGCCAAGTGCTTTGGCAGCGCCGTATTCGAGAATACCAGCAGGATCTATTTCCGTTATCAAAACGATTCGGTTTATCGAAACCGGGGTTTTCTTCTTTCGTTGAGACTCAACGAACTCGAAAGAGTCTTCAATAACACATATGATTACGGCGATGTACCTGTATCCTATGGACAGGCTGGCGTCAAAGCAACGGCCAAGTATGTTCTTGGAACCGGGCTGCCTGCCGATACAGAGGCGTCCTATCCTGCGTCCGCTGGTGCAGATGATGCAGACCCCACAAACGACCCAGACTATGATGACGAAGGGGCCGTTCAGGTAGGAGGGAACTCCCTGGAAGGGATCACGCTGGCCCCGGGATCCAGCTATAACTCGACCGTCGATATATACAATGAGCCCGGTAATAGCGGCTATCTCAATGCCTGGTTCGATTGGAACGGTGATGGCGACTTCACCGATTCTGGTGAACGGGTCATCAGTAACCAGCAAGTCACGACACCTGGTCAGAGCAGCAATAACTTTACACTGACCGTGCCTTCCAATGCGCAAACCGGAACGACTTATGCGCGTTTCACTTACACTCAGACCGCCCGCAACACGCCAACAGGTACCAGCGGTGGTACCGGCGAGGTGGAGGGTTACCAGTTCGAGATTGGTGCAAACGATCAACCCGATGCCCAGGATGACAACGCAACCACCAACGAGGACAGCTCCGTCAACATCGACGTGCTGGCCAACGACGATTTTGGCAATGATGGCGCGAGCACGGGCGCCATCGTAGTGGCAAGCAATCCGTCTCATGGCACGGCCACAGTGAACGACGGCGGAACGGCCAACGACCCAACCGACGATACCATCGACTATGCGCCGGATGCCAACTACAACGGAAGCGACAGCTTCACCTATACCATTGCGGATGCGGACGGTGATACCTCTACCGCGACGGTAAACATTACGATCAATCCCGTAAACGATCTGCCCAATGCAGTCAACGACAGTGCAAGCACCAATGAAGACACGCCGGTCAACATCGATGTGTTGAACAACGACAGCTTCGGCGGTGACGGCCCGAACACGGGAGCCATCGTGGTGGCCA
>JALVNE010000347.1:52413-66662 GCA_027026755.1 Sedimenticola sp.
CGGCACGGATACGGCGACGGTGAACATCACGGTCACCAACAATACGCCCAATGCCTCCAATGATACCGCCACCACCAATGAAGACACGCCGGTGACGATCGATGTATTGGTCAACGATACCTTTGGCACCGATGGTCCGAATACTGGTGCCATCGTGGTGGCCAGCAACCCGTCCCATGGCACGGCCACGGTGAACAATGGCGGAACGGCCAACGATCCGACCGATGACAAGATCACCTATGCGCCGAATGCCAACTACAACGGTACGGACAGCTTCACCTATACCATTGAAGATGCCAACGGTGATACCTCAACGGCGACGGTCACTGTCACCATCACTCCGGTGAACGATGCGCCCGTTGCGGTCGATGACAGCGCGAGCACACCGAAGAACACCTCGGTGAACATCAATGTGCTCACCAACGACAGTGATCCGGAGAATGATCCGTTGACTGTGACGGGCAATACCAGTCCGTCCCATGGTACGGTGAGTTTCTCAGGTGGTGTGGCGACCTATACTCCTGCCAACAACTACACGGGCACGGACAGCTTCGATTACACCATCAGTGACGGTAACGGCGGCACGGATACGGCGACGGTGAACATCACGGTCACCAACAATACGCCCAATGCCTCCAATGATACCGCCACCACCAATGAAGACACGCCGGTGACGATCGATGTATTGGTCAACGATACCTTTGGCACCGATGGTCCGAATACTGGTGCCATCGTGGTGGCCAGCAACCCGTCCCATGGCACGGCCACGGTGAACAATGGCGGAACGGCCAACGATCCGACCGATGACAAGATCACCTATGCACCGAGTGCCAACTACCATGGTACGGACAGCTTCACCTATACCATTGAAGATGCCAACGGTGACACCTCAACGGCGACGGTCACTGTCACCATCACTCCGGTGAACGATGCGCCCGTTGCGGTGGACGACAGCTACACCACGTCTCAGGATACGCCCATAAGCATCGATCCGGTGGCTGGTGACACTGATCCCGATGGCGACACCCTTACCGTCACCAAGCTCAATGGCACCCTGGTGACGCCGGGCACGGCACAGACCATCAGCGTGCCCCATGGAGCAGTGGGGGTCAGCACGGCGGGTACGATGACCTTCACCCCGACCACGGGCTATGTCGGTACGAGCAGCTTCCCGTACACCATCGGTGATGGACACGGCGGTGCCGATACGGCAAATGTGAGGATTACAGTGACTGCATCAAACAATTCTCCGGTCATTGGTATTGCCAAGCGGGCTTCGTCTGTCACGGATAACGGCAATGGCAGCTTTACCACTATCATCACCCTGACCCTGAAAAACATGGGCAATGTAGCTCTGAGCAATGTTCAGGCGGTTGATGATCTGAGCGGCGTGTTCCCCAGCCCGGTGACCTTCAGTGTCGGCAATGTTCAAACCACGGGTGGATTGACGGCCAACAGCGGCTACGATGGCGCCACTGACACCAATCTGCTGGCTGGCACGGACAGTCTGGCCATTGGCGCCACGGCGACGGTGAGTTTTGATATCACCTTCACGCCCAATGGTGTGGCCGGGCCGTTCAACAACAGCGCCACTGCCAGTGGTCAGGGGTCTGGTGGCAGTTCCACCACCGATACCTCGGACAATGGCAATAACCCCGATCCCGATGGTAACGGTAATCCCGGTGACCAGGGTGAGAATGATCCCACGCCAATTGATTACCAGGGCGCCAACGGAGCAGCCACGCCCGTTCCGACCCTGGGTGCCAGTGCCATGGCTCTGCTGGTATTGATGTTACTCGGGGTTGGAGCTACGGCCACAAGGCGTCGCTTGACGAGGTAATAATCATCCGAGGGACCAAGCCGGCTGAAACCACCACGTCTTGTGGTGGTTTCAGCCGGCTTGGCGTATCCTGACGGCCTTCTCCACCGGCGCCATCCGCAAGCACCTGCATGAAAACCCCGCCAACTTCGATCCGCGCAAATTCCGCAAGGCTTCCACCCAGGCCATGAAAGAGATTTGCAAGGCGCGTTATGAAGCCTTTGGCAGCGCCGGTCATGCCTCCAAGATCAAGCCCATCTCCCTGGAGGACATGTACAAGCGGTATGAGTGATATCAGCTGATATTTCTCGTCAATGCACAAAAAAGGCGCCGTTTCGGCGCCTTTTTTGTTCCTGGCCCGGCAGTTGGGTTCCTGGGTTAATGCCGGTCATTCCTGATCGCGATAAAGATATTTCATCAGGAAAGGCGGTAGCAGGGTGGTGAGCGCGATGACGATGATCATGCCCGCATAGACCTCGTTGTCGAAGATGCCGCTGGTGCGCCCCAATTCGGCAAAGATGAGACCAACCTCTCCCCGGGGAATCATGGCCACGCCGATGATGATCCGCTGGCGCAAGGGTTCGCCGATGAACATGGCGCCGGCGAACTTGCCAATGACCGCCACCAGCAGGAACATGAAAGAAAAGGCCCAGATAAAAGCCGAGGCCCAGTCGATTTCCCTCAGGTTCAGGGACAGGCCCACCATGACGAAGAAGATGGGCGTGAACAGCTGGATGATGGGCAGCATCTGTTCCTCGATGCGCCGGGAGAACTCGGGCTCCGTGCGCAAGGCCATGCCAAAAGGAAGGAAGAAACGCCGGGAAAGGGCCAGGCCGGCGGCAAAGCCCCCCAGCAGTTCAGGTGCGCCCATGGCGTGGGCAAGCCAGGCGAACAGCAGCACCAGGGAAACCATGGCGGTGGGAATCAGGCCGGGAATGTCGCTGATGTCGTCAAAATGCTTGATAAGCAGGGAAATGACCTTGGCAGCGATGGGCGCCAGCACGAAGAACAGGCTGATAAAGGCCAGCACTTTTGCCGTGTTGGCCAAGGTGATGCCGCCGGCGATGGAAAACTCGTAGAGCAGGGCCAGCAGCACCACGCCGAGAACATCGTCCAGCACCGCGGCGCCGAGGACGATCTGGCCTTCCCGTGTATTGCGCTGTTTCAGGTCGCTGAGCACGCGGATGGTGATGCCGATGCTGGTGGCGGTGAGGGCGCCGCCGATGAACAGGGACACCAGGGTGGGCAGGTCGAACATATAGCGCGCCAGGGCGAAGCCCAGGACAAAAGGGATGATGAACCCGCCCAGGGCCACCAGGGAGGAACTGCGTCCGGTGCGCACCAGCTTGCGTATATCCGTCTCCAGCCCCACCTCGAAGAGCAGCAGCAGGATGCCGATTTCCGCCAGCAGCTTGATCACGTCGCCCGGCTGCAACCAGCCCAGCATGCTAGGGCCGAGAACGATGCCCGCGGTCAGCTCGCCAATGACGGCAGGGGCGCCCAGGCGTACGGCGATTTCTGCGAACAGCCGCGCTGTTACCAGGATGATCAGCAGGTAGAGAAAGAAGGTATGGGTATCCATGTCTAGTCCACGGCCCGCAGGTAACGGGGTTTCCACCAGGCGATGGTGACAGGGACGGCCACATTGAGCCAGAAGGCGGTGAACATCAAGGTGTAGAAGACCTCTGTGGTGATGATGTTGTTCTGTACATAGGCGATATCCATGACCACAAAGGCCAGTTCCGCCCGACCCAGCATGCCGAAACCGATCATCAGGCTGGAGGGCCAGTTCAGGCTGCTGGTGTAGCGGGCGGCAAGGGCGGCGGTGCTCACCTGGGCGATGAATACCGCCAGGATCAAGGCGATGGTATTGGGAATCACGGCAAGGAAGATGTCCCAGTGGAATACCAGCTTGCTGCCCAGATCCACGAAGAAGACCGGCCCTATCCAGGAAAAGGCCACGTTGTCCACGATCTGCCAGGTCGCCTTGTAGGAATCCCTTTCGTCGTCGCGCAGGAAGTAGTCTTCCTTGAGAATCAGTCCCGCCATGTAGGCGCCCACTGCCGGGTGAAAACCGAAGTAATGGGCCAGCAGCCCCACCAGCAGGGCCAGCAGCAGTACCGCCAGGGTGGCCTGGCGGCCGTTGTCGAAGGATAGCAGGTGCTTGATGCCGTAGCGCCCGATGACGGGAACGTGGCTCATCCAGCTGCTGGTGTCATGGGGAAGTATCCAGATGCTGATCACGGAAACCAGGATGAAGAACTCGATGGCCTTGAACACGATCCATGAGATGTTGGCAAGATCCAGGGTGGCTTCGCCCGTGGCCAGGGGAATTAGCACCGCCACAAGGGCCAGCGAGGCAATGTCGTCCAGGACAGCGGAAGTCATGATGCGCGTTGCTACCACGGACTTGGCCAGGCCCTCGCTCTTCAGGGATACCATGGTCAGGGACACGGCGGTTGCGGTCATGGTGAGGCCGCACATGAGGGCGATGGCGTGATCCTGCCAGAACCAGTCCGCCACCAGGTAGGCGGCGAGGAAGGGGCCGACGGCGCCGAAGAAGGCGATGCCCCAGCTTTTCCTGATGCTGTCCAGGAAGTTGGCCGTGCTCTCCTCGAAGCCCAGGGCGAACATGATGAGAATGATGCCCACATCGGCAAAGCCGCGTATGAAGGGGTCGGTCTCCTCGGGAAGAATACCGGTATTGACCATCAGTGAACCCAGGGCCAGGTAGTAGAGTACCGGCGTCAGCTTGGTTTTCCTGGCAGCCACTATGGCAATGAACACGGCTGTCCAGACCAGGGCAAGATAGGTCAGAGAGTCCATGAAGGTTGCCTCATACCCCGCAAACAGTCAGGTTGTCTTCAGAATACCATGAGCGGGGGCTGCCGGAGCATTTCCTTCTGTTGCTGGAGAATGGCCAGCTGTTCCTGCCAGTAGGCGGGGGTGCCGAACCAGGGAAAGGCCCGGGGAAAGGCCGGGTCGTTCCAGCGCCGGGCCAGCCAGGCGTTGTAATGGATGAGGCGCAGGCTGCGCAGGGGTTCGATGAGCGCCAGTTCCCGGGTGTCGAAGTCGTGGAACATGCGGTAACCCTCGAGCAGTTCGCCAAGTTGCAGGGTTATTTCCCTGCGCTCCCCGGAAAGCAGCATCCACAGGTCCTGGATGGCCGGGCCGTTGCGGCAGTCGTCCATGTCCACGAAATGAGGGCCCTGATCCGTCCACAGAATGTTGCCGGGATGGCAGTCGCCGTGCAGGCGCAGGGGGCGGAAGTTCAGGCCGTCGAAGACCTGGTCGATGGACTCGAGGAGGTCTTCGGCCAGGGAGAGATAGCTGGTGGCGATTTCTGCCGGCAACAGGGGGGAGCCGCGCAGCCAGTGGATGGATTGCCAGCCCAGGCTGTCCACGTCCAGCCTTTCCCGGTGGCGGAATGTCCGGCTGGCCCCTACGGCATGGATACGACCGATGAAGCGGCCTATCCATTCCAGGTTGTCCAGGTCCTCCAGATTGGGAGCGCGTCCGCCCTGGCGGGGGTAGAGGGCGAAACGGAAGCCCCGGTGCTCGAACAGGCTGCGGCCCCGGCCGTCCACCAGGGGTGAGACCACGGGGATTTCCTGCGCTGCCAGTTCCAGGCTGAAGGCATGATCCTCC
Source organism: Sedimenticola sp. (assembly GCA_027026755.1). Lineage (GTDB taxonomy): Bacteria > Pseudomonadota > Gammaproteobacteria > Chromatiales > Chromatiaceae > Thiolapillus. The sequence goes on from JALVNE010000347.1 coordinate 57,881, forward strand.
AGTATGGCCTCATCCGTCCAGCGTCCCGGCCGGTAGAACTTGGCGATGAGGGGAGGGCTTTCTTCCAGGCCCACTTGCAGCACGCGGTTCTCGTAGCTGTTGAGAGGCAGCAGGGTGCCGTTCACCTTGAAGCCCTGGTTTTCCACGGCGTCAAGGATAAGCTCTGGCGAGAGCTGATCGTATGGGTGACTCAAAGATCCACACCTGCCTTGCGCAGCTTGGCGGGCAGGCGCTTGGGGTCAAATCCCTGGATTTTCCGTCCGCCCACCATCAACAATGGGACGGCGCGCCCGCCCTGCCGTTGAAACTCCTTGAAGGCCCGGGCGTTGCGCTGCACATCCATTTCCTGGAAACGGATCTGGCGCTGCTGCAGCCATTGCTTGAGCTGGCGGCAATGGGCGCAGCCGCTGGTGCTGTACAGGGTGATGCGCGGTTGTTTCCGTTTCATTTACCGGTAAGCCGCTGTTCGGCCTCGCGGTATTTTTCCGCCGTCTTGTCGATGATCTCCTGGGGCAGTTCTGGCCCGGGTGGTGTCTTGTCCCAGTCCAGGGTTTCAAGGTAGTCGCGCACGAACTGCTTGTCGAAGCTGGGAGGGCTGATGCCAGGGCGGTACTGGTCAGCGGGCCAGAAACGGGAGGAATCCGGCGTCAGGGCCTCGTCGATGATGTGCAGGCGGCCGTCCGGGTCCAGGCCGAACTCGAATTTGGTGTCGGCGATGATGATGCCTTTCTCCAGGGCGTAGGCCGCCGCCTCGGTATAGATCTTGAGGCTGGCGTCGCGTACCTGCTCTGCCAGATCCTGTCCCAGCAGCTTCACCGTATGCTCGAAATCCACGTTCTCGTCGTGGGCGCCCAGCTCTGCCTTGGTGGACGGCGTGTAGATGGCTTCGGGCAGTTTGTCCGCCAGCTGCAGGCCCGAAGGAAGCGCAATACCGCAAACCTGTCCGGTTTTCTGGTAATCTTTCCAGCCCGAGCCGATGATATAACCGCGCACGATGGCTTCCACGGGCAAGGGTTCGAGCTTGCGCACCACGATGGCCCGGTCGCCCAGAGCTGCCCTTTCGTCCGCGTCCTTTACCACCTCGGCCAGGGGAATGTCGGTGAGATGGTTGGGAAGAATGTGCGCCATGCGCCGGAACCAGAAGTTGGATACCCGGGTGAGCACCTCTCCCTTGCCGGGAATGGGCTGGGGCAGGATGACGTCGAAGGCGGACAGGCGGTCGCTGGTGACGATAAGCATGTGCTCAGCGTCGATGGCGTAGATGTCGCGAACCTTGCCGCGGTTGATGAGTTCGAGGCCGGAAAGATCAGACTGGTAGAGGGCGGTCATGATAATTGCAGAAACGGCAAAAGAGAGATTATACCTATGGATGAGCAGGCACACAGCGACTATATGACGGCCTTCCGGGGCAGTTTTACCTCGGCATTACGCTGGCATCATCTGGACGATCTGTGGCAGCGGCTGCGCGAGGAACCCGAAGGCTGGTATGTCTATGCCATTGGCGAGCCACCCCCCGGCAACACCCTGACGCGGGAGGAATTTCTGTCTTTTCTGCAGGGCGTGGACAAACTATTGCGTGAGGAGCACCTGGAAGATTACTGCGGCATCGTTTACGCGGATGATCTGCAAAAGCCCGCCATGGTAAAAATCTACGATCCCCACAATCTTGGAGTGGTCTGCGGCTACAGTGAGAACCCGCCTTTGCCAGGCTGGGTGCTCAGCCGCATTCCGCCGGTGGATCTGGAATCGGACCGCCCCCTGCCCAACAATCGCAAGCGGTGGTGGAAAAAGTTGTTTGGTTGAATGGCGGGCAGCCCCAAACTGAGATTTGGCTCCAGAATTGCAATTCCTGAATAACCAAGTAAAATGGTAAATTATTAAAATTAAAGTATATCTTGGAGTCGAGAATGAGTGATGACAAACAACAGCAGGCCCTGGCGGATATCACCCGTGCTGTGATGAACCTGCTGGAGAACTGGAAGCTGGATTATGGCACCATGCACCAGATCCTGGCCATGCCCAAGGAGGTGCGCACGCGCAATTTTGCCCATTTTCGTGACGGCAAGGCAGTATTTCCCAATGATCCCAACGTACTGCGCCGTTCCCAGTATTTGCTGAGAATCGCGGATGCCCTGCGCACCGCCTATCCCATGAACCCCAAGATGTCCGGCCGGTGGATTCACCAGCCTCAGCGCCGCTTTGGCGGCCGCACGCCCATCTCCATGATTCTCGATCAGGGAGAGACAGGCTTGGTGACAGTGTTGTCCGAACTGGACTGTACCTTTGCCTGGGACTGCACGGGCTCCAGGGCGGTTTCTGCCGCGAAATAAGGGTTTTTCATTTGGTTTTATGCACACGGGGAAAGCCGGCGAGCCGGTTTTCCTCTGTTTTTTTATGGATTTACGCGCGGTTTGCTGCAATATTGGTAAGCTACTGATATTTAAGTATAATTTTTTTGTATAAAATTTATACAATGTAAGGGGCAGGCCGTAAATCCCGGCACTTGGATGTTGTTCCCAAAGTTTATGCACAAAGTTATCCACAGGAATTGTGGATAGTGTTGCAGAACGGTTTCAGGACAAGGAAATGTGAATCATGTTGCAAGTGTTTTCTTTGGTTGCGCGCCTAAGTCATTGATTTGGATTTTCCACTGTCCGTCCTCCGACACGAGAGCCAGAAAGATCCCGGATCTTCGCTAAACCGGCGTATAATCCGCCGCCTTCCCCATTGATTTCATAAAGTATCGTTGTGATTGAAAATCTGAGAAACATCGCCATCATCGCCCACGTCGATCATGGCAAGACCACCCTCGTCGATGAACTCCTGAAGCAGTCCGGCACCCTGGGCGAACGCTTTGGCGAGGTGGAGCGGGTGATGGACTCCAACGATCTGGAAAAGGAGCGGGGCATCACCATTCTTTCCAAGAACACGGCCATCAAATGGGGCGACTACCGCATCAACATCGTGGACACCCCGGGGCACGCCGATTTCGGCGGCGAGGTGGAGCGGGTGCTGTCCATGGTGGATTCTGTGCTGCTGCTGGTGGATGCCGTGGAAGGGCCCATGCCCCAGACCCGTTTCGTCACCCAGAAGGCTTTTGAACATGGCCTCAAACCCATCGTGGTGGTGAACAAGATCGACCGCGATGGCGCCCGTCCTGACTGGGTCATCGACCAGGTCTTCGATTTGTTCGACCGTCTGGGGGCCACGGACGAACAGCTGGATTTCCCCATCATCTATGCCTCTGCCATCAATGGCTATGCCTCGGAAGACAGCGAGGCGCGTGAAGGGAACATGAGGCCTCTGTTCCAGGCCATCGTGGACAACTGTCCGGCGCCGGAGGTGGACCCGGATGGCCCTTTCCAGATGCAGATCTCCAACCTGGACTACAGCAGCTATGTGGGCGCCATTGCCGTGGGACGCATCACCCGCGGTACGGTAAAGCCCAACCAGCCTGTCGTGGTGCACAAGTACGACGGCGAGGAACACAAGGCCAGGATCGGCCTGGTCTATGGCTACATGGGACTGCAGCGCCATGAAGTGCCCGAGGCCAAGGCCGGTGACATCATCGCCATCACCGGCATCGAGGCCCCCAATGTCTCGGACACCTTGTGCGATCCCGAGCACGTGGAAGCCCTGCCGCCCCTGACGGTGGATGAGCCCACGGTGTCCATGACCTTCCAGGTCAATACTTCACCCTTCGCTGGCAGGGAAGGCAAATACCTGACCTCCCGCCAGCTCAAGGAGCGCCTGGAGCGTGAACTCATCGCCAATGTGGCCTTGCGCGTGGAAGAGGGTACGGACCCGGAAAAGTTCAAGGTTTCCGGCCGGGGCGAGCTGCATCTGTCCATCCTGCTGGAGAACATGCGCCGGGAAGGCTTCGAGCTGGCCGTGTCCCGTCCCGAGGTCATCTTCCGGGAAGTGGATGGCGAGGTTTGCGAGCCTTATGAGCAGCTCACCGTGGACGTGGAAGAACAGCACCAGGGCGCCATCATGGAAGCCCTGGGAATGCGCAAGGGCCAGCTCAAGGACATGACCCCCGACGGCAGCGGCCGGGTGCGCCTGGACTACATCATTCCTTCCCGGGGACTGATTGGTTTCCAGACCGAGTTCATGACCAGCACTTCGGGCACCGGCCTCATGTACCATGTCTTCGACCACTACGGCCCGGCCCAGCATGGCGGCATCGCGCCGCGCAGCAATGGCGTGCTCATTTCCAACAGCACGGGAAAGGCCCTGGCCTATGCCCTGTTCAACCTCCAGGAGCGGGGCAAACTGTTCGTGGAGCATGGCCAGGACGTGTACGAGGGACAGGTCATCGGCCTGCATTCCCGGGACAACGACCTCACCGTCAATCCCACCAAGGGCAAGCAGCTCACCAATATCCGCGCCGCGGGCAAGGACGAGTCACTGATTCTCACGCCGCCGGTCAAGTTCAGCCTGGAGCAGGCCCTGGAATTCATCGAGGATGATGAGCTGGTGGAGATCACGCCCAGCGCCATCCGCATCCGCAAGAAGTTTCTCAAGGAACATGAGCGCAAGAAAGCGCGCCGGGAAAACGCCTGACCCAGCCTGTATATCTAGGGGTCGGAGTCAAATGGGGAGAATGTTGGGAAGATCCGATGACATGGAACAGTTTGATTCGGTCTCCTGTCACAGTTGGATGGAATTTGACTCCGACCCCTTAGCGTCTCATCTGGCTGGAGAATGAAACTGCTCCTGTAGCCAGTTGCGCAGACCGCCGCCGAGAATGCGCAGAACCAGCCACAACAAGCCGGCCATTCTGGGGACCAGGAGCAACATGGATTTCCAGGCGGGTTCTGCCTGTTCACCGCCGTCGCCGGCCTTGGGAAAGGCAATACACATGGATATTCCCTCGGGTCATGAAATGCCGGCAGTTTAGTGTCCCTTCAGGCCTCGTTGCCATGATAAATGTCAGGCTTCAGCTCGGGCGGCATCTGCAGGTAGTAGCCTTCGGTTTCCAGTTGCTGCATGACTGCGCCCACCTCTGCCCTCGCCAGCTGCCTATTCATGTCCAGGGCCAGTTCCATCACTAGCGTGGGCTTTCCAAAGTGTGCCATGAGCCCTTCGGGCACGGCTGCAAAACCGTCCTCTTCAGCCAGGTACAGATACATTTCATCTTTTTTGCTGCTTTTGTAGATCCAGCAGGAGCGTTTCATTTGCGTTATATTCTAAAACATGAAAAAGCTAGTTTATCTCATGGGCATGCTGTTGTGGCTGTCGGGTTGTGCCTCCAAACTACCCCAATCGATAACCCAGGCGCCGGCGGAACCCTTGTCCGTTGCCCAGGTGCAAAAGGCGCCCGGAAAGTATCTGGGCAAGAGGGTGCGCTGGGGAGGTGAGATTCTCGAAGTGGTGAATACCAACAAGCACACGGATGTCCTCATCCTGGCGCGTACGCTGGGTCGGAAGGGCGAGCCGGTGGTGGGTGGTCAGGTGGATGCCCGCTTCATCGCCCGTTTCCCGGGCTTCAGGGAACCTGCTGAATTCCCGGAGAAAAAGCGCTTTACCGTCAGCGGCAGCATCATCGGCATGGAAATGCGCAAGGTGGGCGAGTTTTCCTATCCCTATCCCGTGGTGGAAGTGCGCGAATCCCATTTGTGGCCCGATCCGCGTCCTGTGGATGATTACCGTTATTACTATGGCCCCTATTATGGCTGGGGCCCCTACTACCACGGTTATCCCTGGTGGGGCTACCCGTACTGGTGGTGAAGATGAAGCTTGTGTTGAGCGGCCTGCTCATGGCGGTATTCCTGAATGCCTGTACCACCACGGGAAGCACCAGCGTGTCGGCGGTCACGCCCAAGCGTCTTTCCCAGAGCATGGATCAGAACTTCAAGGGGCAGGATTTCACCTGGGGCGGGAGCGTGCTTTCGGTGAAGAACCTGGCAGATCATTCTCTGGTGGAAGTGATGACTTATCCTCTGGATTCCCATGGCCGGCCAGACGCCGGGGGAACCCCCCTCGGACGTTTTCTCGCCGACTATCCGGGATTTCTGGAGCCCCTGGAATTTCCCGGCGGACAGCTGGTCACCGTCACCGGCGCCCTCCTGGGGTACAAGGATGGCAAAGTGGGGGAAGCAGACTACCATTATCCGGTACTCAGGGCTGACCAGATCAAGCGTTGGGAAAATCAACGCCACACCAAGCCCCGCGTCAGCGTCGGATTCGGCTTTGGCAGCGGACGCCACAGCAACATTGGCATAGGGGTCGGCTTTTGAATCTCGTCTTGACCGGTTTGTACCGCTATCCCGTAAAATCTCTGCGGGGTGAAAGCCTCAAGGTCATGGATGTGGACGCCCGTGGCCCCCTGCATGACCGGCACTGGATGCTGGTGAACCAAGAAGGGCGCTTTCTCACCCAGCGGGAACTTCCACGCATGGTCCTGGTGCAGCCAGAGATACTGGACGAGGGCCTGCGGTTGCGTGCGCCCGGCATGTTCGACCTGGAGGTGGCGGCGGAATCAGACGAGGAGCTTAAGGTGCAGGTATGGCAGGATATCTGCACCGCCAGGGCCATGAGTCCCGCGGCGGACCAGTGGCTGAGTGATTTTCTCGGCGTTTCCGCCCGCCTGGTGTATCTGCCCCCTGACAGCATGCGCCAGGTGGATCCGACCTATGCCCGGCCTGGGGATCAAACGGGCTTTTCCGATGGCTTTCCTTTCCTGCTCATCTCCCAGGCCTCCCTGGACGATCTCAACCGGCGCATGGGCCTGAACCTTCCCATGGAGCGCTTCCGGCCCAACCTGGTGGTATCGGGCTGTGAGCCCTATGCCGAAGACGGCTGGAAACGCATCCGCATTGGCGGGCTGAGCTTCCGGGTGGTCAAGCCTTGTTCCCGCTGCGTGATTCCCACGGTGAACCCTGAAACCGGAGAGCGCGAAGGCAACGAACCCCTGAAGACCCTCATGAGCTACCGCAAGGAAGGCAACAAGGTCTATTTCGGCCAGAATCTCATCCACGACGGTCCAGGCCAGCTGCAGACCGGCATGCCCGTGGAGGTGCTGGAATGAGCGACCCCGTGGCCCGGACCCGCTGCTGGGTGAAGGAAGTGGTCATCGGCCTGAACCTCTGTCCCTTCGCCCGGGTGCCTTTCGAGGCGGATACCATTCGTTACCGGGTCTGTTCCGCGCAGGATGCGGATGGCGCCTACCAGGCCCTCATCGGGGAAGTGGCGGATTTCGTCCAGCAGCCGCCGGACGAAGTGGAAACCGGCCTGTTCATCGTACCCCGGGGGTTGGAGGATTTTGGCGACTACCTGGATGTCCTGGAAGACGCCCAGGCCGCCCTGGAAGAAGCGGGCCTGGACGACATGCTGCAGCTGGCCAGCTTTCATCCCGACTATTGTTTCGAGGGCCTGGAGGCGGATGACCCGGCCAACTACACCAACCGTTCGCCTTATCCCATGTTCCACCTGATTCGTCAGGACGGCCTGGCCGCCGCCCTGGAGAACTGGCCTGATCCCGAATCCATTCCCGAACGCAACGAAGCGCTGTTGCGGGAGATGGGAAGGGAAGCGGTGCAGGCGCTGCTGGCGCGTTGCCGTTAGCCCTCTCCCTGGCCCTCTCCCCAAACCCCTCTCCCAGAGGGAGAGGGGCTTCATTTTCTCCCCTCTCCCTCTGGGAGAGAGGCCGGGGGTGAGGGTAGAGGGGGTGAGGGCAAAAAGCCCAAACCACTTGCCAACAAACCAATCCACATCCACAATTTCCACTCTCAACGGAATGAGAGGAAAGCCGCCATGGATGAGCATTCCCGTTCAAGAACCCTGCTGGCTCACGCCCGCCAGCTGCGCCAACATCAGACCGAGGCGGAACAGCGTCTCTGGTATCACCTGCGCGCCCGCCGTTTCCTGGGCCTGAAATTCCGCCGCCAGGTGCCCCTTGGCCCCTATATCGTGGACTTTCTCTGTCCCGCCCTGAAGCTGGTCATCGAGGCCGATGGCGGCCAGCATGGCGCGGCAGCGAACGGCCGCCGGGACCAGTGGCTGGGGGACAGGGGATACCTTGTGCTTCGCTTCTGGAATCACGAGATTCTTCAGGACACGGAGGCGGTGCTGGAGACTGTGCGGTTGGCGGTGGAGGAGCTTGGTGGGTGATGAGGCCCTCTCCCCAAGCCATCTCCCCAAACCCCTCTCCCAGAGGGAGAGGGGCTTCATTTTCTCCCCTCTCCCTCTGGGAGAGGGGCCGGGGGTGAGGGTCTGAAAGATAAGTTTCATCACCCCAACCCGTTCTCCTCCGCCTCCAACGCCTCACTGGCCTCCAGCCAGGCCATTTCCTGGTTTTCACACTGGGCATCCACTTTGGCTTTTTCTTGCAGCAACTGTTTCAGCTTGTCCCGGTTACTTGCTTCGTACAGGCTGTTGTCCGCAAGCTGTTCTTCCAGGGCCTTTTGCTGCCGGTGCAGTTCATCCAGCTTTTTTTCCGCTGCCGTCACCTTGTTTTTCAGGGGCTGCAAGGCCTGGCGGCGGGCGGCGGCCTGGCGCTTGGCTTCCTTGCGATTGACGCCCTTGCTGCCTGACTGGACGGGCGCCGGGGTTTCGCTCTTGTGTCTTGCCGCCAGCCAGGCCGGGTAGTCATCCAGGCTGCCATCGAATTCGGTAACCTTGCCGCCATCCACCAGCAACAGCTGGTCCGTGCTCACCCGCAGCAGATGCCGGTCATGGGAGACGATGAGCATGGCGCCGCTGAAGTCCTGCAGGGCCGTGGCCAGGGCCTGGCGCATTTCCAGATCCAGGTGGTTGGTGGGCTCGTCCAGGAGCAGCA
>JALVNE010000348.1 GCA_027026755.1 Sedimenticola sp.
TGCTGCCCCCTGCCGCGGCCCTGGGGGCCTTTGCCGCCGCCGTGCTGGTGGTGAACAACTACCGGGACCGGCATACCGACGCCCGGGCAGGGAGAAAGACCCTGGCGGTGCTACTGCCCCCGGCGGCCAGCCGCCTGGTCTATGCCTTGCTCATGCTGGGCCCCTTCCTTTTGCCGACCATCCTGTGGCAGGATACCCTTCGCTGGTGGCTGCTTCCAGCCCTGCTGGCGGCTCTGTACCTGGTGTGGCTGATGTATCACATGCCCCATGGGCGGCAGCTCAACGCCCTGCTGGCGCTGACGGCGCGTTTCCAGTTGCTTTTCACGGTGTTTTTCTGCCTGGATGTTCTGTTTTCCCGGATGACATGAACGAGATTTGCCTGCGGGCGCACAATACAGGGAGGAGGGCTGCGTCCCGGCTTGCAGTGCGTGGAAATTCGCGTTCCAATTACAGGCCGACCAAAGGTGGCTGAGCGCCATTTCATTCTATTAGGAATTGTTTATGAAAGGTTTTCTCAAAACAGTATTCGCATCTCTTGTGGCCCTGATGTTGTTCTTCGTGTTGTTGCTGGTGCTGGTGGGAGCCATTATCACCGGTCAGGAGGCGCCAAGCCCCCTGGAGGACGATACCCTCTTGGTGCTGAATCTGTCGGTGCCCATTACCGACAAGGCGCCACGGCAGAAATTTTCCGACGTGCTGGACAATGCGGTGCAGAAAAAAGAGAGTGGACAGCAATCCTTGCGCACCGTGGTCACGGCCCTGCGCAAGGCGGCGAAGGACGATCATATCAGCGGCCTGTACCTGAAGGGGGCTGTGGCCACCAAAGGGTATGCTTCCGGCTGGGCGGCCCTGAAGGAAGTCAGGGAGGCCATCAGCGAGTTCAGAAAGTCCGGCAAGCCCGTGATCACCTGGCAGGAGGGCCTGGACGAGAAGACCCTGTACCTGGTGTCGTCCGCCGATGAAATCGTCCTCAATCCCCTGGGCCTGATGGAGTTCAATGGCTTTGCCTCCGAAGTGATGTATTTTCGTGAAGCTTTCGAGAAATACGGTATCGACATGCAGGTGACCCGCGTGGGCAAGTACAAGTCGGCAGTGGAACCTTTCCTGCTGGACCACATGAGCAAGGAGAACCGCGAACAGCTCAGCCTGCTGCTGAACGACATCTTCGAGGAAGTAGTGAATGCCATTGCCGAAAGCCGTGGTGTGCCTGCCGACAAGCTGCACCGCCTGGCGCAGGAAGAAGCGGTGATCCAGGCGCAGGAGGCGCTGGAACGGGGCTATGTGACCGGGGTGGACTATTATGACGTGGTGCTGGAAAGACTGCGTGAACTCACGGGCACGGAAGCGGGTGAGGATATCGAGCGGCTGACGGATGCGGCCGGTTATCTGGCCAGTGTGGAAAAGGATGAGGACGACAAGGACAAGGTCGTGGTCATCTATGCCGAAGGCGGTATCGTTTCAGGCAATGATGAAGATGAAGTGGCAGGCGACTACATTGCCGGTTTGTTGCGCCAGGCCAGGGAAGACGATGACGTGAAGGCCGTGGTGCTGCGCGTCAACAGCCCTGGCGGCAGCGCGGATGCCTCAGACATCATCCAGCGGGAAACCATCCTGCTGAAAAAGAAAAAACCGCTCATCGTCTCCATGGGGACGGTGGCCGCGTCCGGGGGTTACTGGATCTCCGCCTATGGTGACCCGATCTATGCCCAGCCCAACACCATCACCGGTTCCATTGGCGTGTTCGGCATGTTTCCCAACATCAAGAAGCTGATGAATGAATTCGGCATCAAGGTGGAGACGGCGCGCACCGCGCCGGCAGCGGACGTCTTCAGCCCCTTCCGTCCCAAGACCGAAGCAGAGCTGGCCGTGATCCAGAAATTCATCGACAACATCTATGAGCAGTTCCTGGACAAGGTATCCGAGGGACGCAAGCTGGACCGGGCCAGGGTGCATGAAATCGCCCAGGGCCGGGTGTGGTCAGGCAAACAGGCCCTGAAACTGGGGCTGGTGGACCGCTTCGGTGGCCTGAATGACGCCATTGCCGCGGCCGCGGAAAAGGCAGGGCTGAAAGACTACCGCGTCGAAGAATATCAACAGCCCGGCAGCTTCATGGACGACATCATGGAGAAACTGGGTTTCGGCGCGGCTGTCACCACCGGGGTGCCGGCGCTGGATTCCCTGTGGCGTAATGTGGAATACCTGCTGGACAAGGCCGATGCCAGAGGAATCTATGCCCGCCTGCCTTATGATCTGAACATACACTGAAATTAGGATGATGACGATGGAAGAGCTGGCGGAAGACAAAAAGGAAGAATCCAGGGGCGGTTTTCGCGCGATTCACGTGCTGTGGATCGTGCTGGCCACCATCCTGGTGACTGCTGCGGTGACTTTCTGGGCGGTGCGCACCTATATCTATGCCCATGATTTCAAACCCGTGGAGCTGAGCCAGAAGGAACAGCAGCAGCTGGAAGGCAAGCTGCGCCTCCTGGGGTATCAGCCTGCTTCCACGCCGCCGGCGGATCAGAAAGAAACGGATGAACAATGGCTGCGTCCCGAGCCTTATCAGGAACAGGGCGGCAAACACGCCCTGTTCTTCACCGAGCGGGAACTCAACGGCCTGCTGGCCAACAACCGGGACCTGGCGCGCAAGCTGGCGCTGGATCTGTCGGACGACATGGTCAGCGCCCGCATGCTGGTGCATGTGGACCCGGATTTTCCCCTCCTGGGAGGCAAGACCCTGCGGGTGTCGGCGGGGGTGGAAGCCGCCTTTCACGATGGCCGCCCGGTGATCAAGCTCAGAGGCGTCAGCGTCATGGGCGTGCCCATACCCAATGCCTGGCTGGGTGGTTTGAAGAATGTGGATCTGGTCAGCGAATTTGGCGATGCCAACGGTTTCTGGAAAGCCTTTGCCGATGGCGTGGAAAACATCCAGGTGGAAGACGGACGTCTGAAGGTCACCCTGAAGGAGTGATGTGGAAATACACCAATAACTCCCTCCCCCGCACGCGGGGGAGGGTTGGGGAGGGGGTGAGCATTTCCCGCCCCCCTCTCCCTAGTCCTCTCCCCCCAAGGGGGAGAGGGAATTTCCATGATCTGGGGCGTGGGGCCGTCCCCTCATGAAAGTTAACAGG
>JALVNE010000349.1 GCA_027026755.1 Sedimenticola sp.
TCGACCCCTTTGCCTACATCCACCATGTGCTGCAGCATATCGGTGGAGCGACGACCGTGGAAGACATCGAAGCGCTGTTGCCCTGGAACACAAATCTTGAGGGGAGCCAAGAGGGCTGATTCTTTGGAGCGGAATAGCGGAATAGAGAATAGAGGACACCCAGAGGAACAGAGGAATAGAGGACACCCAGAAATTGGTAGCAATTGGTATCCCCCCGGTTTCTACGTCAGTCGACAGGACAATGGCCTTTTATTCTCACGGTTTTCACGCGACCACGGGGCTTTTCCACTGTTCCGGCGTTAATTTCACAGCACTTGGCCCAGCAGCCAGCCTGTCAGCATGGGCAATAAGGTAATAATCAGGGGAGGAATGGGCAAGGAATGCTCTTGGTAGAACTTTTACCCCGGAGAGAAATATCGCCGGCAGTTGCCGATGCCCTGAACCCAATGTTGCGCCCGGGTTTCAACCACCGCTTCCACTTTATCAGGGTGGCCCACCAAGGAATGAAACAGGTTCTCGAAGGATTGGCTCAAGTCCTGCCAGGCACGTCCATCCAGGCCAAGGCGTTGCAGAATGGGTAACTGGGCCGTATCAATGTGTCCGGCTTTGTCTTCCCGAATCGCCCGGCCTGTCCAGTCCAGAAGTTCCAGATAATCCTTAAAAGCAAACGGAATGCCCTTGGGTGAATCCTGCCGGTGGTTTCCGATAAAAGGCAGCAGCTCAACAGGTTGGGTCTGTTCCTTCAATGCCGTACGAATGCGCTTGCGCACAGAGGTGTATTTTGATTTTTCCGGTGTTTCCGCCAGCTTCGCCCGCACCGGGTTCAAATCCACATAGGCCATGCAAGCCAACAAGGCGGCGTCATCCAATAGTGCTTGGGATTTGAAACGTCCCTCCCAGAACCGCCCGGTACAGCCGTCCTCCGCATTGGCCTGGCGGGCAATGTATTCGTTCAGACAACGCATGAACCAACTGATGGACATCAGGCGTTCCCGCCAGACTTCCGCCTGGCGGGAAAGTTCGCTCTCCTGAGCTTCATGCAGTGACTTGCCAGCCAGAAAATCCTGGGAAATTAGGGTGCCGTTAAACAACCGGTGCCAGCGTTCCACCACCTCCCGCAAGGACCAGGTCTGGGCCATATCCTGGTCCACATGCAAAACCACATGCGTATGGTTGGACATAACCGCATAGGCACAAACATCGATGGAAAACACCCCGGCCAGTTCCAGCAACCGGGCTTCCACCCATTCACGGCGGTGCTCATAGGATTTTCCGGTAACGGGATCATCTCCACACAAAAAGGACTGCCTCACGCAGCGGGAAACGCAATGGTAGTAGGGCGTATCGTCCAGGCTGATGAGGGCTTTTCGGGGCTTGGGCATGGGAAATCCTTTTTCCTATTGTTCTTTATTGGTTCTCTATATTGCCAGTTGGTAGGAGGGATGTCAATTGAACAATATGGGTGTCCATGAGCAATACTAATATGGGTGTCTATGAGCAATACTATGGCACAACCATATCCGGTTATTCTGTATGTAAACCGCTGATCCAAATAAAACCAAGGAAATCAGCCTAAGCCGGACATGCCCCTGGAAGACAACATATCCGCATGCAGGGCGGCCAGCACGTTCTTGGGCGTGAGCATACCCACCAGTTCCCCCGACTCGTTCACCACCGGCAGATGATGAATCCCCTTCTCGTAGAACACGGGAAACAGGTCCAGGATATGCTGGTCTTCACGAATGGTGACCGCAGGCGTCGTCATTACGTGCCCGGCATATTCCGGCTTGTCGGTATGCAAGCCGGAAGACGGTTTGAGGAAGGATTTCAGGCGCTGCGTCAGGGGCCGCCCGTCATCTTCTTTCACCTGATTGAGAAAGTCCGCGATGGTGACGATACCGATAACCTGGCGGCGATGATCCACCACGGGAATCCCGCGGATCTTGTGCCGCCACATGCGTTTCCACAGGTCTTCCACCTTGTCGTCATACTCGGCGCTCACCACTTCCGGGGTCATGATCTCGCCACAAAGAATTTCTCCCATGCGCCGGCGGCGGGCGTGAGTGGCGGACAGGTTGAAGATGCGTGTCAGGTCGTCCCGGGACACGTCCACGTATTCGTTTATCTCCCGCAGGGCATATTCCAGGTCGTCCCGGCGAATACTCAGTTCCGCATCCACGCGGTCTTCGCCCAGCCCGGACGGTTCACGCAGTTTCTTGAGGGTGTTGGGATAATAGCGGTTGGGCAGCAGGTTATTGATAAGCAGCGCCCAGCTCAGCATCACAGCGACATTCAGCAATACGGGCGTGAGCAGATACTGGTAGCCCAAGGCATGCACAGCATCGCCGCCCACCACCACGGTCAGGGCCGTGGCGCCGCCCGGCGGATGCAGGCAGCGGGTCAGGTACATGACGAAGATGGCCAGGGAAACAGCCACGGCGGCGGCCATCACCGGCTCGGGAATCAGGTTTGCGATGGTCACGCCGATCACACCAGAAATCAGGTGCCCGCCCACGAAGGGCCAGGGCTGGGAAAGCGGCCCCAGAGGCACGGCAAAGAGCAGCACTGCTGACGCCCCCATGGAGGCCACCACCCAGGGAAGGTCCTGCGGCGCCAGGAACAGGCTGCTGGCCAGCATCACCAACCCGATGCCGCCCAGGGCTGCCAGACCGGACAGGGCCTTTTCGCCCACGGAAACATTGTCCTCCGGGGGAAAGAACAGGATTCGGAAACGGCTCTGTTTCAATGTCGGGCCTGCTTGTCCAGCATGGCACGGAGATGGGCCGGCATGTTCCTGGCGCCGGAGAAATCCGCCTCGCCCCGGGCGTTGACGAAACGGGAGTCGCGCAGGTCCGCTTCCCTGAAGCTGGCGCCGTCCAGGTGCGCACCATTGACCAGGGAATGGCTGAGGGTGGCGCGGCTGAAATCCGCGCCTTCCAACGAGGCGCCGGTGAGCACCGTATCGTGGAAGAAGCTGCCCACCAGCTTGCTGTCGATAAGCACCGCGCGCTGCATGAAGCAGCCGGTAAAACTGCTGTGGCTGAAATCACCTTCTTCCATGATGATGTCTTTCATGTAGGCATCCTGGAAGTTGGCGCCCCTCCCCTGCACCTCGATGAGATTGGCACCGAACATATCAGCCCCCACGAACCGGCTGCCGTCGAGCACACTGCCGTCGAAGACCGTGTGAAACAGCTTGGCATCGAGAAAATCCGCGCCCAGCATGCTGCAGTTGGTGAGGCTGGCCCATCTGAAATCAGCGTCCTTGAGGCTGGCGCGGGACAACTTGCAGTCCGGCAGCCGGGCATTGGAGAAATCGACACCATTGAGCAGTGCGCCGCTCAGATCCAGCCCTTTCAGGTGCTTGCCAGCAAATGAGCAGTGCCGCAGATCGGTATTGGGCAAGGGCCGCTCACAATTCCCCCTGGGTAGGGCGACAAAAGGGGTTGGCGTTTCGGCCCTAACCGAAATGGACAGGGCAAGGATGAGCAGCAGACAGGCTGTTCTGGAAATCACAGACACTCCTCTATTTTTTGGTGAACATATTTTCATGTTTCCCACCAACGGTCAAATTCGGCCATAAAATATGACAATCGTACTAATATGCGATTTTTGTTGTTCTTCCAATATCTTGTGCTAAACTTTTCACAACACCTCTCAAGGTTAGTGGCTTCCCTTGATCAGCAATTAGGGCAAATATCCCAAAATGTCGGAATCTCTGAAACGCCTGCAAGCGTCTTCGCCTTTCTACGACGGAAACGCCCCTTTTATCGAGAGTCTCTACGAAGCCTGGCTGCAGGACCCTTCCAGTGTAGCGGAAAACTGGCGCCAGCATTTCGAAAGCCTGCCCCAGGTGGATGGGTGGGAAGGAGAAGATGTTTCCCACCAACGCATCATCCAGGACTTCCGCCGCATGGCCCGAGAGAAACCGGCGGCCTTATCAAGCTGTGACGAAACCCTGGCCGCCCAGGCGGCTGCCAAACAGGCATCGGTGCTGCGCCTCATCAACGCCTACCGGGTGCGCGGCCATCAGCTGGCGGATCTCGATCCCCTGCGCCTGCATGCGCCACCACATCTGCCCGAACTCACCCTGTCCTACCACAACCTCACGGAAGACGATCTGGAGCGGGTATTCAACACCGGTTCCCTGTTCGCGCCGGAGCGCCTGCCCTTGAAGGAGATCCTGGACCTGGTGAAGAAAGTGTATACGGGCACCGTGGGCTCGGAATACATGCACATCACCGATACGGTGGAAAAGCGCTGGATTCAGCAGCGCCTGGAAACCTACCGCACCCGTCCGGAACTGTCCGCCGGGGACAAACGCTGGATTCTGCGCATGCTCACCGCCGCTGAGGGCCTGGAGAAATACCTGCACACCCGCTACGTTGGCCAGAAGCGTTTCTCCCTGGAAGGCGGCGAGTCCCTGATTCCCCTCCTCGATGAACTCATCCAGCGTGCGGGAAGAGACGGCATAGAGGAAGTCGTCATCGGCATGGCCCACCGGGGCCGCCTGAACGTGCTCACCAACATCATCGGCAAGCCCCCGGCGGAGATCTACGACGAGTTCCAGGGCACGCGCAAGGCCCACGGGGTGATGACCTCGGGCGACGTGAAATATCACAAGGGCTTTTCCAGCAGTATCGAAACCCAGGGCGGGCTGATTCACGTGGCCCTGGGCTTCAATCCTTCCCACCTGGAGATCATCGGCCCGGTCATCGAGGGTTCGGTGCGCGCCCGCCAGAAACGCCGCCGGGACGAACAGGGCGAGAAAGTGCTGCCCATCGTGCTCCATGGCGACGCCGCCTTCGCCGGACAGGGCGTAGTCATGGAAACCCTGAACCTGTCCCAGACCCGGGGCTTCAGCACCGGCGGCACGGTGCACATCGTCATCAACAACCAGATCGGCTTCACCACCTCGGACCCCTTCGACAGCCGTTCCACCACCTATTGTTCCGACGTGGCCAAGATGGTCCAGGCGCCCATTTTCCACGTCAACGGCGACGACCCCGAGGCCGTGATTTTCGTCACCCGCCTGGCCCTGGACTACCGCAACCACTTCCACAAGGACGTGGTCATCGACCTGGTCTGCTACCGCCGCCAGGGCCACAACGAGGCCGACGAACCCGCCGTCACCCAGCCCTTGATGTACCAGAAGATCCGCATGCACCCCACCACCCGCACCCTGTACGCCGAGCGCCTGCTGGCGGAGGGCGTGATTACGCCGGAGCAGGCGGAACACATGATCGAGCACTACCGCTCGGAGCTGGACAAGGGGGAAATCGTCAGCCGCCCCGTGCTCTGCGAGATCGACAACCCCTATCGGGTGGACTGGCATCCCTTTCAGCATGTGGCCTGGGATCACCCCACCGACACCCGCATTTCCCGGGATGATATTCAGCGCTTGTACGATAGGCTGCTGGATTTTCCCGAAGGCTTCAAACTGCATCCCCGGGTGCAGCGCATCATGGAGGACCGGGGGCGCATGATGCGCGGCGAGCAGCTCAGTGACTGGGGCTTTGGCGAGAACCTGGCCTACGCCAGCCTGGTGGATCAGGGCGTGCCCGTGCGCATGTCCGGCCAGGACTGCCGCCGGGGCACCTTCTTTCATCGTCATGCCATGATCGCGGACCAGGAGAGCGGCGAGCAGTACATTCCCCTGGCCCATCTGAACCCCGGCAAGGCGGATTTCGAAATCATCGATTCCCTGCTCTCCGAGGAAGCCGTACTCGCCTTCGAATACGGCCATGCCACAGCGGAGCCCAACACCCTGACCATCTGGGAAGCCCAGTTCGGCGATTTCGCCAATGGCGCCCAGGTGGTCATCGACCAGTTCATTGCTTCCGCCGGCGCCAAATGGGGCCTGCTCTGCGGCCTGGTCATGTTTCTGCCTCATGGCTACGAAGGCCAGGGACCGGAGCATTCCTCGGCGCGCATCGAGCGCTACATGCAGCTGTGCGCCGAGCAGAACATCCAGGTATGCATTCCCAGCACCCCGGCGCAGATGTTTCACCTCCTGCGCCGCCAGGCCCTGCGCCCTTACCGGCGTCCCCTGGTGGTGATGACGCCCAAGAGTCTGCTGCGGCACCCGCTGGCGACTTCCCCCCTGGACGCTTATACCGATGGCGGTTTCCACACGGTCATCGACGAGGTCGATCCCCTGGACAGGGAAAAGATCAGCCAGGTCATCATGTGCAGCGGCAAGATCTATTACGAACTGCTGGAAGCCCGGCGGGCGCGAGGCCTGGAGCACATCGCGCTGGTGCGCATCGAGCAGCTCTACCCCTTCCCCCGGGCCGACTTCGATGCCATGGTGGCGGGCTATCCCAATGCCTGGAGCTTCGTCTGGTGTCAGGAAGAACCCCAGAACCAGGGCGCCTGGGATCAGATCAAGCACCGCTTCTCCCGCATCGTCAAGGGTGGCAAACAGGTGTTCTACGTGGGCCGTCGCGCCGCCGCCGCACCCGCCACCGGCTACTATCCGGTGCATGTGGAGGAACAGAAAAAAATCATCGATGACGCCCTGAACGGGCATTTCGATCCGGACATCAACCAGAGAATGATATGAGTACTGAGATCCGCGTCCCCACCCTGCCCGAGTCCGTCACCGACGCCACGGTGCTGAGCTGGCACAAGCAGCCCGGCGACCCCGTGCGCCGGGACGAGAACCTGCTCGATCTGGAAACCGACAAGGTGGTGCTGGAAGTGCCCTCCCCCGTGGATGGCACGCTGATCGAACAGCGCGCCAAGGAAGGCGATCTGGTGGAAGCCGATGACGTGCTGGCCATCATCGAGCCAGGCAAAGCGGCCGCGCCGCCCCCCGCCACCAGCGTGGCGGCTGAAAAACCGGAAACGGAAACTCCGCCAGTGCCGGGAGTCAATGATCCCGTACTCACGCCCGCGGTTCGGCGTCTGGTCAAGGAACTCAAGCTGGACCCCAGACAGATAACCGGCACCGGCAAAGACGGCCGTATCCTCAAATCTGACGTCATGGCCTATCTGGACAAACAAACCTCGAACAAAGACCCGGATGCCGAAACCGTTGCCAGCATGGTCGGCAACAACCCCCAGCCCGGCAACGCCGCACAGGCGGAACAACGGGTGCCCATGAGCCGCCTGCGCGCCCGCATCGCCGAGCGCCTGGTGGAAGCCCAGCACACGGCCGCCATCCTCACCACCTTCAACGAGGTCAACCTGCAGGCAGTGAGCGGCCTGCGCGCGCAGTACCGGGACCGTTTCGAACAGGAACACGGCATACGCCTGGGCTTCATGTCCTTTTTCGTCAAGGCCACGGTGGACGCCCTGAAGAAATTCCCTCTGCTCAACGCCAGCGTGGACGGCACGGACATCATCTACCATGGCTATTACGACATCGGCATTGCCGTGGGCTCCCCCCGGGGCCTGGTGGTGCCCATCCTGCGCAACGCCGACCAGCTTTCCTTCGCCGAAATCGAAAAGACCATCCGCCAATTCGGCCAGAAAGCCAAAGATGGCAGCCTCAGCTACGAGGAGCTGAGCGGCGGCACCTTCACCATCTCCAACGGCGGCGTGTACGGCTCCATGCTCTCCACGCCCATACTCAACCCGCCCCAGAGCGGCATCCTGGGCATGCACAACATCATCCAGCGCCCGGTGGCGGAACACGGCGAAGTGGTGATACGCCCCATGATGTACCTGGCCCTGTCCTACGATCACCGCATCGTGGACGGCAAGGACGCGGTACAATTCCTGGTCACCATCAAGCAGAACCTTGAAGACCCGGCGCGGCTGCTGCTGAAAATCTGAACCCTGGCTGATTTCATGAGCTTCTGGATCATCCTTTTTCACCCCATCATCGTAGGTCGGGCTTCAGCCCGACAACAGCAGCCACAAGGAAGCGATGTCGGGCTGAAGCCCGACCTGCAAACACAGCGCTTTCCATGGTTGGTGATGGGGTTGGCGCCGCGCGCTCAGGGCCGGCAACAACACAGGCAAAGACCATGACCACCATCCATCAGGACGATTTCATCCAGAGCGTGCGGGACGCCCTGCAATTCATCTCTTACTATCACTCCCTGGATTTCATCCAGGCCGTGGGCCGCGCCTGGGAGAAGGAGCAATCCCCGGCCGCCAAAGATGCCCTGGCCCAGATTCTGGTCAACTCGCGCATGAGCGCCGAGGGCCACCGCCCTGTCTGTCAGGATACGGGCATGGTAGTGGCCTTCATCGACATAGGCATGGATCTGCGCTGGAACAGTACACTGAGCCTCCAGGAAATGGTCGATGCGGGCGTGCGCCAGGCCTATACAGACCCCGACAATACCTTGCGCGCCTCCATGGTGAGCCCGCCCTGGGGGCAACGGAAAAACACCGGCGACAACACCCCTGCCATCGTGCATACCCGTGTGGTCCCCGGCAATAAAATCAAAATCGCTCTGGCCGCCAAGGGCGGTGGCTCGGAGAACAAGGCCAAGTTCACCGTGCTCAACCCCAGCGACAGCCTGGTGGACTGGGTTCTGGAGACAGTACCCGGCATGGGCGCGGGCTGGTGTCCTCCCGGCATGCTGGGCCTGGGCATAGGTGGCAGTGCGGAAAAAGCCATGTTGCTGGCCAAAGAAGCCCTCATGGAGCCGGTGGACATCCAGGAACTCATGGAAAGAGGCCCCGCCACGCCCCTGGAGGAACTGCGCCTGGAACTCTATGAAAAAGTCAATGCCCTGGGTATCGGCGCCCAGGGACTGGGCGGCCTGACCACCGTGGTGGACGTGAAGATCCGCGACTATCCCACCCATGCCGCCTCCCTCCCCGTGGCCCTGATTCCCAACTGCGCCGCCACCCGCCACATCGAATTCGAGCTGGACGGCAGCGGCCCGGCGGAATTCACCCCACCCGCCCTGTCGGACTACCCGAACATCCAGTGGCAGCCCGGCGCGGACGCCATTTCCGTGAACCTGGACAGCATCACGCCGGAGGAAGTGGCGAACTGGAAGCCCGGTGACCGCCTGCTGCTCTCCGGCCGCATGCTCACCGGCCGGGACGCCGCCCATCGCCGCATCCAGGAAATGCTGGCCCGGGGCGAGGATCTGCCCGTGGACTTCCGTGGCCGCTTCATCTATTACGTCGGTCCCGTGGACCCTGTCAGAGACGAAGTGGTCGGCCCCGCCGGCCCCACCACCGCCACGCGCATGGACAAGTTCACGGAAATGATGCTGGGTGAACTGGGGCTCATGGGCATGATCGGCAAGGCTGAGCGCGGCCCCAGCGCCATCGAATCCATCCGCCGTCACAAGGCCGCCTATCTCATGGCCGTGGGCGGCGCCGCCTACCTGGTATCCAAAGCCATACGCAAGGCCCGGGTGGTAGCCTTCGAGGATCTGGGCATGGAAGCCAT
>JALVNE010000350.1 GCA_027026755.1 Sedimenticola sp.
TAATAAATATGCTTTGGCGCTTCTGCTATTCTATGTATCGACCGTTGCGGCTGTACCACTCGATATCGTTACAGTTGGTGCTCCTGCCATCAACTGCAAATTCTCTACCAGCTGCACCCTCACCGTCAACGATTCTACAGATCATTTTACTATCGGGCCAACTACGGGCGATGCTTTCCTACAGTCCCGTACCTGGCCCCCAGGCGAAGCAGGTACCGCCGCCGCAGGTCTTTACGGCTATATGTATCGCCTCGATCTGCGAAAGCTTGCAGGTATCACCGCTTTGCCCTGTATCAATCAGTTCATCATTGACTTTGGTCCAATAGCACGGCTGGACTATGACGACAACGGAAGTGATGACGATGTTTGGGTGATTACCAGCGGCGGACTGGGGACTGTGGGACCATCCTCTGCCGAGAAGTCGGGTGACAGTGTTATCTTTTCCTTCAACCCCCCGATATGTGCCGGTTCCCACCCCGGTGGTGGTGATTCCTCATATTTCTTTGGACTCACTTCCACTCGATCACCCAGAGCCGTCAGGGCACAAATACGGGATACACTGGGAGGCTCCACTGAACTTGAGGCCCGTGCGCCAAATCTGCCATTGCGTTTTTCGACTACAGTTTGGTGGCTGTTCGTTGTCTTGCTTGCCATCGCAATAGCGGGTGTTTGGGCTGCACGACGAAAGCGGAAGCCAGCAGATTGAGGTCTAAACGGAGTGGGAGACTTGGAGGCTTCTCCCACAGGAGAACGTTCTCCGGGAGCACAATCTAAATGACAGGAGAATTTACATGAACGAAAAACTCGAGCACGACTACGGACGGTGGGAGATAGACCCGGAACGATTCAAGATTCCTCCTTCTCCGCATAAAGAAAAACACCCCGAGATGAGGAAAATGAAAACCATGTACGAAGGCAATGTTACTTACCTTCGTCGGTGGAACTTCTGGGTGCGGGTAGGGACACCAGTCACGCCAAGCACGGACGATGTTTTCCATGACTATGAAAGCAGCGCCCCAGAGGTTCAGGATCTGCTTGCAGCGATAGGCGCTCCCACCATTTGGCCTCGGACCGAAGAGGAGATTTGGGATCGCATCTCTACTGTCTGGAACTGGCTGAGATTGAATGTCCGAGTGGACAACGACGCTTATAGCGATCTGATCAGCGCGGTTGGGCGCTGGCCTTCCATCGCCGAGCTTGCCCGCTATTACCGTGATCATGGGGATCTGGTCTGGTCTGCCTGTTTTTCCAAGGCACATCTCTTTGCGGTATTACTGGGGCGGGTAATTCCTCGTTGGCACACCACAATGGTTTCTGCCCATCACACCGAAGCTGGGGCTCCGCCAACTGCGTCCCATGTTTACGTGGCGGTATATCTGACCGGGCGTTGGTACTATCTGGATCCTACTGCTGTCTACGCCGGTCCTCTGCCCGGCTTTAAGGCTAGACGTTCGGTAGGCATATTTTCAAAAGTAGACTACCAGCACCCGTTTTCAGCACACCCAGTGCCTCTATCCTCCCTTGGCGGAGTACCGTATCTGCCGGAGTGAGATGACACTAAGAGGAGAATTATAGTCCGCACATTGACAAGCTATTCGAGATGATGAAACGACGCTCGCCTGCTGGTCAAACTTCAGCCCGACACACAACGGTGGATTGTCAGGCTAAGGCCCGATCCACCACCATGACGCAATTTCACACTGTGATGCATAAATGGATTGGCCAGGACTATTATACACATATCGGTGACTGTAACGACTATTGCAGGAGTGTGACTGCGAGAGCATCCAGGACAAGATGATTGCCGCTCAATATACCGTCTATCGTTTAACAAACTCATCGGCCCGCATTGGCAGAGACGATTTTTGAAACGGCGCTATGAAGTGTATGCAATAATAGATTGATGTATTGCAAAACAATCCTACCTATTCAAGTACTTCATAAGCTAATGTAGTGCTCAGTTGATTATAGGTAGCAGAAGGGGACGCATATCTATTGCGTCAATATAGGAACAAGGAGGACAAAATGTCATTAACCAAGAAACAGATCAAACGAATAGCAGGCTTGGAACTGAACGCTCTCAATTTCAGTAAGGTCTTGCCTGACATATTGGAAGGTGGACGCATCCGCTCTGCAGGCACACCTGTTTACGATATCAACGGAAAGGTGTTATTTCACCGCATACCCCTCATGCGAGGACGGGACTATATTGGCTATGCGGATATCGGGGTCAATAAAGCATTAGGAGAGCCGTTGTTGGCAACTTCAATTGGAATCGAATGGAAAGAAAAAGATATCCTGAAAGAAGCTACCGCAGCCGCGAAAAATAAACGGCGCTCGCTAAAATTCACAGATGCCCGCTTTGTCGCATACAGCTACCCGAAGGTCGCGGTGCAGTTCCTCAAACGGAATAAAGAAGTGCTGATGCTGGAATGGAAGACATGGGAGGAAGTGCCCCCAGCTGCGGAGAAAGGTCGCCCACCAATGAAACCCTCAAACTTCGAACGATGGAGCCTGCTTGAGGAAATGCCCGCAGCAACCAAACGCGCCAACGCCAGGAAATTCAAAAAACGCTTGGGCATATGGGAAACTTCCGGAGTACAAGATATTGATCACTCAGTGATAAAAAGGAAAGCCTTCAAATTGTCCGGAATCATTCTCAGGCGTGTTGACAGGCGGGAGGTACACTACGCGCCACGCAATGCGGATCATCATCCTTGCTACGAGCTTCGCGGTCAGCAGACATCGGTTTGGTGTGTTGCCGCAAGCACTGAAATGCTTCTCAATTATTACCGCTATCAATACGATCAGGTTCGCTTGGCCGATGAACTCGGTCTTGGAACCTGTGCGCATCCTAACGGATTGCCCTACTCGCAGGTTGGCAAGGTCGTTACTGTCATCGAAAAGCTCACATCAAACGCACTCGATGCAAGCATGCACGTCAACCCGAGCTGGAAGATATTTCGGGATGAGATCCGGGCAAACCGTCCCTTGATAAGCTTCATCCCCGGCCATTCTAGAACGGTGGCAGGTTACACACGGAGCATGATTTACCTGCCCGGCAAACTCGCGTTCAGGGGTCTATTGGTTTACGACCCCTGGCCGCCCACGGATTGTGACCATCCTGAGGCTGGAGGTGTCATCACCAAATGGGAAAACTTCGCCACCCATACCTATTTGTACGCTTATTCAGCAGTGCTCAAGCATATTTGATCATGTCTAGGAATCATGAGGCTGCCAAAGTTCTCAAACGAGCAAAGGAATTGCTCAATAGCGGGAAGTTTGGCGACCTCATGATCCATAGATCAGGCCGTATCGAACAGCCCATTCCGGTCTTCGGGCCAAAAGGCAAGCTTCACTCTTGGTTTGTGCCTGTAACGGTTGGTGAACTGTTGGTGGGTTTTTTCGAGTTTCGGTCGGACCTGACTTTGATGCGATACTCGAGTTTTCAGCGGCGGGAAGGTAGCCTGGAAGGATGTCCTGTTGCGAAGTTATGGATTGACGCCGATATTATCCGGCAACAGGCGTTGAAGAACGCCATGCCGGGCGAGAAAATACTTAAAACATTCCTTACTTATGACAGGGTACCGTCGCACCTTGCTTGGATGGTGGTGCTTCAGTCTCCCGAAGGGACTGCCCGAGCGCTTTTCGTAGCAGGAGGATCAGTTTGGCAATCGGGCAATACCCCCGATATAAGCTCGTTTGAGAGTCGTTAATCACGACTTGGAGTAAAAGAAAGTTCCTTATTTTACAAATGAATCTCGCGCCTTAAAGGATAATGGAAGCGACACATAATCGTTGCCAAAGAAGCACCCTGGAAGGTAGACGGCCAATGGTCCGCCCACCTATGTAGCGTGGCAAACACTCAGGAGCCTTTCGGAAACGGCGACATACAGGGACTGGTTTAGAGCGATTCGTAAGATATTGCCCCATATACGCTATCCTCCAATACCACAGCTCTCTGGTTCCGGGACCCAGCGAAACAAATGGTATGTGTCTGCTGAATAGACGTTTATTGGTGAAAACTATTTCTGGCTGACTACTATGCCCTTACTGCAACAGAAGAGACCACACCCAAAGAACCGACAATGAAGATATTGAAATCTAACGGAGAATACTATGCCACTGAATAGATATGGCGTGTTAAAAGGGCGCCCCATTTCGACGCGGATAGGAGGAGGGAGCAGCCCACACTATCAAATTCACATCGTGGACAACACAACTGACTACCGTATCGCCATCAATGTGAAATCAAAGCTATCACCTTCAGAGTTACTTTATTTGGTAGTCGATGACTTTAAACACCCAATCGTAAAAGAACTCGCAACACTCTCCTTTGGCTTCAATAAGTTGGCAAACGAGCCCGGAGGCAGCGCTCTCGACTATATAAGGGGAAATCTTTTCAAGAGTCAGGATATGCGTCCGCTTGCGCATGACATTCCGGGTCCAGATAATGATCTCAACGACAAGATCCACGCCTATGTGGAGCGGGCTATCAATGATGAGCACGCTGAGATTTATGCATTCGGTGAGCGATGGGGTCCCGAGCCTCACCATAAAGATAAATACTTCGGTTTTCTCCCTGGCAATGGAATCCATGATATCCATATGAATCAGGGAAACTCCCCCGGGTATGCTAAAGATGACGGCGTGTGGCAGGATGGGGGCCTAATCATTCACTATCCCGCTATCCTCGATGAAGATGGTTTGGAGTACTGGCCCGATCAGTGGGTAGCGATATTCCTTGCCTTCCAGTCACAGTCTTGGCATACCGATGATATGACTGGTCATGCGATTTCCGGCTCGAGCCAAGACGGTTGTATGCGTATTGCAGCAGCGCTGGTAAATCCAAAGGGGGAAGACCCAGGGCACGAGACTGTTACCCTGATCAATGCCTCACCAGTGCCAACAGATCTCACCGGATGGATGCTTGCCGACCGTAACAAGAAGCGCAGCCCCCTTCCGTCACAAGTCGTGCTCCCTGGTGAGGCACTGCGGGTTCAGCTTGACGGGACAGGTGCTCAGTTGAGCAACAAAGGAGGTATCATTACGCTTCTGGACAATCAGGGCATGAAGATCGATGGCGTATCCTACACGCGCGAGGCAGCCATGAGGCGAGGCTGGACGCTGGTTTTTTAGCACTAACGACCTCATGGGCGGCCACCTTCCCGTCTGGATGGAACCAGCGCTGCCACATTCTTCTTGGGCGTGAACCGGCATCGCTTCCTCTCGTTTGTCATATTTCACCTCGCTTTAGCGAGGCGTCTAGCAGGATCAGGCCACTTCTGGTATTACCGATACGGCGCCGTCCGCTTGTGCCTGTCAGTTAGCACATTTGTAGTTCATGGCTACAAGCTTAGACATCCACTGTTGAGGGACCGGATCCGGAATAGTGATCTTCGGCATTTCTCTTTAACAGGATGTTGAAAAAGTCCTTCCCTGGACTTTTTCAACCACGGAAGCGGAAAACGCCGTTTCCCGCTTCCTACATTTTCAATGGCCTACAGCCATCGATGGGTGGCACATCCTTGTGCCACACACAGGCTGTCGAAAAATGATGTTTTTCAACAGCCTGATAATCACGCCGCCGGAAAGAGCGTCAAACTCCAGCGGTTGAGTTTCCCCTGATCCGCGTTGGCATGATCCGATACTCTGAGCATCCAGTCACCCTGCATCTCACTGCCACGCAAGGTTTGCAATACGCTGGAGTTATCGAAGCTGTAGGTACGGATGATGTTATTCGACGAACCCCCGGTACGGTTGTGCAGCACCACTACGGTACTGTCGGGAGCAATCAGTTCGACGACCAGATCCCCGATATAGGTATGGGTAATATCCAAGGTCACCACCAAGCGGTCGAGCTTACCGTCCCGCGAAACCGTCAGGGTACGCTCGATGCCGCCTTGCACATTATCGGGAATAATGACGCCAGGGCTTTCCTCCACGAATACGGAGTCGTCCACACGCCCGCTGATATCCAGGGACCAGCTTTTCAACCTGCCGCGGTCTGCGGCTGCCAGATCTTGAACATGCAGCAGCCATTCACCATTGACCTGTTCACCGGCAACCAGGCTCAGCTGGGGCGCCGAGGTACTGTCGAATTGGGCGTGAAGATCATTTGCACTCCCACCTTCCCGGTCGTGCAACACCATCGCTGTGCCAGAAGGGGAGATCAAAGTGACACGCAGATCACCAATATAGGTGTGGCTGATATCGACACCGACATTTATCGTGCTGATGGAGAAGGCATCTTGACAGATGAGCTTGTCCTTTATGCCTCTGCTGTTGTTGTCGGGAATGCTTCTGTCCGGAGACGAACTGGCTTGGAAGGTCAGACTTCCTCTTGGCTGACTGCGGCGTAGCGCCTCTGATACGGCAGCTTTGGCATCGACCTTTCCGTGACCAAACCATGGACTCCAGCTTCCCTCGACATCGCCATTGTCAACGAACGTACCACTATCGAATGGCGCCACAGGTGAAACATCCCAGCTGGTATCCGGATCGTAACTCGCCGGTGGCGTACGGGGGTATCCGGAAAGATCAAGATCCCTGGAGGCTGTCTGTTTCAACAATGAAATGACTTCCACGGCGCCAAGATCATGATTGGCTGATATCACCAGCGCGGCAATACCGGCCACCAGTGGTGTGGCACTGGATGTGCCGCCAAATTCATGCGTGACGCCCCCTGGCCCACCAGTAGTGGTGGTAATCCCCAGACCTTTTACGATCATACGATGATAGGTGTGGACATTGTTGCTTGGTGCACAAATACCAATACCCGGGCCATAATTGGAATAATGGCTGCGCCGGGCAGTGCTGGCCAATGCGGCGACGTGCATGACACCGGGCACGCCCACCAGGTTGTTCTCGAACTTCCGGGCAGTCTTGGTTCCCACCCATACCGGTGCACCACCCTGCATTTCTATGCCATGGTCATACGGCACATCCTCATCCGCCGTATAGTTGATGAGGCAGTTCTCATTTCCGGCCGCCCACAAAAAGACAATGCCTTTGCCCCTCCGGCCACCCGTCTGCGCCAGGGAACGAATACGCTCGACTACCGGCATGGCCCACAGATTGATAGGCACGCCGCCCCAGGAATTGGACATCACATCTGCCTTGTCTTTGATATAGTCCAATACGGTGAGCAGTTTGGAATCGCTGATGAACAGCGATGATCCTGATGACTCCCACTGAATGGGCAACAAGCGGCAGCCTGGCGCCGCCCCCACGGCCAGTGCCGCATCGGTTTCCCCCGCAATTACTCCACAGCAGGAAGTACCGTGATTGGAGCCAGTCTTGTACATCTGGGCCGGATCGGCATCGATATCCACTGCAGTGACCAGACGCTGTCCCCGCATATAGCCCCACCCGGCAAACTTTTGCGGCGAATCGAAATCACGGTGATCCAGCTTGCAGCCGTCATCACTTACCGCCACTACGACTTCCCGATTGCCAAAACCGTCCAGCAAGCGCCAGGCATCCTCGCACAGGGTACAGGAACGGGTATCGTAGTCTGGATCAACGTAAGCAGTATGCAAGTGCCACTGCCGGGCATACTCGGGATCCACCGGACGCGAAAACTGATAAGTGTTCATACGCTGGTTGAGATCATGTTCAGCCAGTTCAACCAGGGGTTCTTCCTCCGTCAGTTTTACAACCAGTTTGACCGGATTCATGCCGGTATGATTGGTCAACTGAAACAGATAGGTTCGATCATCATAAGCCGTCTGCTTGACCAGAGCGTAACGGGCTGCAAATTCATCCACCTGCTGATCCGATAAAGGCTCCCTGAAGGTCACGAAGATTCGGTCCGAAATGAGGAACTCCTTGCCCGACTCTGCCTCATAATAGGCATGGTGGGTCGGTGCTACGCTTCGACTACGCGTCATCAGGGATTCCAGTTCGGATTCACTGGTATTTATCCGGGTCGATGCGGAGGAAACCCGTTCAGAGTTGACGATGGCGGAATCATCAAGATTTTCCGGCAAGGCTCGCACAACCATTTGATCCGGACTCTTTTTGAGTTTGATCTTTTTACCGCCACGGTAGGTGTAGGTTACTTCATCGGTCATCGTACTGCTCCATAAACTCCATATTTGCACTCGATTTCAGCTCGACCCTCTTTTTCTGGTCAGCCCTTACAACATACCGACATAAATGCGGCACATGCTCATTTGACTTCCATGAGAGAAGCATTCAGGCCTTTTTCCCTCTTCAGGCGTATTGCCTCAAGCAATGCGTTTGACTTGCTCTCTGGCACGCTGCTGGTGGTAATGAAATAGCGGTTGTTGGCACTCCTAAATATCTTGACGGGTATCTTATTACGCAGAGCCGTTGCCTTCGCTTCTGCCTCCTGTTTGGACTGTGCCTCATCCAATACCACAACGTATTTTGGGGCACCTCTTCTTACTCCAATGCCATAGTCCGCAACATGGCGAAACCCTGACTCTGCTGCGTATGCGTTGCTGATAAGCACAGATACCTGCCTTCCCGTCCTTGATCCGGGGAAAGTTGCGTCACTGACAGGTTCCAGTGCTGCGGGTTCTAATGTTCGGATCTGAAAATCCTGCTGCAAGATGTTTTCGTAGCGTTGTTTCTCTTTTTCTACCTGTTCGAGGTCTTTGACACTGGCGGCAGTATTCAAGGCCCCGGACAGAATGCCTGGAATAGCCAATGCAGACATGAATATGTCCTTGGGTGAACTCTTGACCTCCCATTCCAGAATCATTATCACCACACCTATGATTGCCGCGAATATCAGTGAAAGCACGATATAGCTGAAGCTGAACAAGGAAACGACATCGCTTCCATTGGCTGTTGCCAGTTCCGCAATCACACGAGGAAACAACGCCGCACACAAACCTGCGGTAAATCCAATGCCAAACTTTATGGGGAGCGAAATGATCATGGTATTTTCTTCCTTCTGCTGTAACGACTATCCAATTGTCTTGCTTTCAAGCCTACTACACCTTGAATAGTAGACTATTTGATTGAAATCCGCTTTGAAATGACTGTCAATGGCCAATAATTTTGGCCCCCTTTTGGCCAATATGTGACCCACCTGGGGCGTGAAAAAATCAGTTTTCGCGTTTGTGCTTCAGTCGATAGCTCTCTCCTCCCAGCATGAAGATGTGTGAATGGTGGATCAGCCGGTCCACGATGGGCACGGCCACGTTGTCGTCGGCAAAGAACTCGCCCCAGGTGGTGAAGTCCTTGTTGGTGGTGATGATCACCGAGCGGTATTCGTACAGGGCATTGACCAGCTGGAACAGGTTGTAGCGGGCCTGGCGGTTCATCGGCAGATAGCCCAGCTCATCGATGATCAGCAGG
>JALVNE010000351.1 GCA_027026755.1 Sedimenticola sp.
TCCCTGCTGCCGCTGATCGGCTGGGACAAGCTGCAATGGCAACGCCCCTGGCTGCGTCTGCCCGAGGGCATGGAGATCGACTTCGGCGGCATCGGCAAGGAATACGCCGTCGATCGGGTGCTGGCCCTGCTCGATCGCGAGTCCGCGCTACCATTGCTGGTCAACTTCGGCGGCGACCTGGCCTGCAACGGCCCGCAGCGGGATGACCGCCCCTGGGCCATCGGCATCGGCCACCCGGATGCGCAAGGCCAGGCCATCGAAACCTGGCAACTGCGGCAGGGCGCCCTCGCCACCAGCGGCGATGCCCATCGCTGCATCATCCACCAGGGCATCCGCTACGGCCATGTACTCGACCCGACCACCGGCTGGCCCACTCCCGGCGCAGCTCGCGCCGTCACCGTGGCCGCGCCGCGCTGTCTCGACGCCGGCATCCTCAGCACCCTGGCCCTGCTGCATGGGCAACAGGCCCAAGACTTCCTCGAAGCACAACAGGTTCCTTACAAGATATTGGTTTAGGTCGATTGCTTCGAAGTGACTCCGCGCGAGCGGATTGTGCAGAAACACTCTGACGGCAACCCGTCTTTACCAGTACGAAATATTCAATATGGGCTAGAATCGTAATATATATCTGTATTCAGGGATTCAAGGAACAACCAATAAATACAATAAGGGAAAGGGACGATGAAGCTGCATTACCATCATGAACGAACAAACACCAAACTGAGCCCCGTCACACTCTCATTCGACAAAAAGGATAGCGAAAAGGAATTTGCAATCAACTTCAACAGCCAAGCCTGGCTAATGCTCAAATACGGGCTTGTATTGACTTTCAATCTTTTTATCCTTTATACCGTACTGGATCATTACATATATCCGGGTCTGGAACAAAAGCTTTTACAAACAAAATTAGTTGGAATGACCGTTGTTGCTCTTTTGTTCCTGCTGCTCAATTTCAAAAAACAACATAGTATCCTATATCTGCACATCTATAGCACGATAGCTATTCTTGTTACCGGTTTCGTGATTGTGCGATTGAGCTCTTTATATCCCGAAGATACACTGGTCAATGTTTTGTACGATGCGGGGTTTGTTATATTTATCAACGCATCGTTCAACGCAATGGGAAATCGTTTCATCTACGCTCTTGCGTCGGTTGTAGTTACCGATATCGCTATTGGCCTGGTTACTTACTCTCAACTCGGGTTCCCCACATTCCTTTTTTTGCAAGCTCTTTTTATTTCCACCATCCTGCTTTCAGGCTTTGGCGCATATATCTCCGAATACAATCAAAGAATACTTTTTCTCAATGACCTCTATTCCCAGGAGATGGAAAAGCAGGTGCAAGAATATGTGCGTAAACTGGAAAAGCTTTCCGTTACAGACAAACTGACCGGGCTCTATAACAGGGTAAAGCTCGAAGAAGAACTCGAAAGGCTCATGTCGGAGTTCCAAAGATATAAAACATCATGTTCGATTATATTGATCGACATAGATCACTTCAAAGCAGTCAATGACCAGCACGGGCATCTGGAAGGTGACAATGTTTTGCAGAAGTTTGCAAAATTATTACAAAGCCAAACCAGAAAAGTCGATATCGCGGGAAGATGGGGTGGTGAGGAGTTTCTTCTTATTGCGCCAAATACCAAGCTTGATCAAGCCGCGGTTCTGGCGGAAAAACTGCGCCATACGGTTGAAGACACATCGTTTGGTATAGTGGGGCACAAGACCATAAGTCTCGGGGTAAGCGCGTTTTGGGAAAACTCAACGATAGACGAAGTCATCGACAAGGCGGATCAAGCGCTCTACAAAGCAAAAAACACCGGCCGAAACAGAGTGATCCTTGCTGACTGATATCTTCAGTCGCTTTATCTCTCAATGATTCATGACAACCTGGCATCCAGGCCATTCAGTATATTGCAAGCATTCGCAGGCTTGATAAATCAGCGCTTTTTTCAGCGCAAACAACGTGGCGATCTTACCGAGCCCGTTGAAACAACCTTCTGCGCGATATTTCCCTGTTTTACCGGATACCTTATTAGTGTTTTCATTTTATCCGGCTCAGTCTTACGCGGGTCTGACAGATATATTTCGTGGTGCAATCCGTTTACAGCCAGTCCTTTTGCAGCGATGAATGCCATCAACAGATCGATTGTTTCCTGCTCATCGGCATAGGGGCCTACATGCATCATTTGAACACATCTCCCTTCTGCCATTGTTTCAAATGATATTTCCTCGATCAGTGCGTTTTTCCTTTTCCTTGCCACTTCCGATTGAACAGGCGATATCATTTCCTCTGTTACGAAATCCGGCATTCTTATGAGAAGTTTCCAGTTCCATTCATTTCTCGGCACATCAAGTGCAGATTCACCACCATCAACCCACCATAAGCCTTCCAGCTTTGGAACTCCGAAATCATTACCATGCTCTTTACAGATTTTCTTTATCCCATAGGCAAGCGGATATAACGATTCGACCTTGCTTACAAACGCCTCTCCTGCCGGCTCCCCCTTACCCTCGATGGATAAATAGTTGGCAGCATCAAATTCAACGATTGCGGGCTTCTTGCCCGCTCTGTAATACGATTTATACTCTTTTACCAAGTCAAGTTTTGCCACAGGGCTGTCTCCCCGTTAATCGTTGCAACAGCTTCCGGCCACGCGACTGAACTGCGGGGCTTCCCGTTGCTGCCAGTTTTGTTATGATTTTGATTACTTCATTCAATAACGCCGCATTACTTTCCGCAATAATGGCCAATGATTCCATTGCGCACACCTGTACGATTTTGCTCTTGTGTACCAGATAGCTTTTCAGGCACTGGATTATTTCTTTCTCTTGCGATTCATTATATTTCAATCGTGGGGCAATTTGCGCCAGATGCCAACAGACTTCCTGTTGTTTACTATGCGCCAACAAGGATATGACTTTTGAAGTATGGCCAAGCAGTAACTCAGGTTTTCTTTGAGTTACTTTCTCGATCACATCTGCCGCCCTCATTCTTATGACCGGATCATCATTGGCCAGCCCATCGAATACAGCTTCAAAAAGGGCGGGGTTATCCTC